>DASZXM010000190.1:0-6290 GCA_035546415.1 Pseudonocardiaceae bacterium | reverse complement strand
CGCCGCCCCGCCGCACGTTCCGCCCGGCGACCCGCACGTTCACGCCCGACACCCGCCGCTGACCCGAACCGACTGACTGGGCATTTTGTGGGCATTGTGGTCCACTCAACCCATGCCCACAAAAAGCCCAGTCGGCAACGTGATCGGCGACGAGGTCGTGGCAGGGCTTCAGCGGCTGCTCAAACGCGGTTTGCCGGTAACTCCGGCCAGCGCGGACGAGGCGCTGCTGGCGCTGCGCGGGATCGTCGCGCGAGCGACGGACCCCGGTGATGCGGCCAGCCGGACAGCGGCCCTTGACGGCACCCTGCGCGGCCTACTCGCGCGGTTCCCCGACGCCCGGTACGCACCGGCGGTGCGGGCGCTGTTCGGGCTACCGCCGGCCGAGCCGGGCCAGAACCTCACCGTCCGTCGCGAACTGGCGGCCACCGCGGCCGGGCACGAGGTCCACCACTTTCGCAAGCGGGTAGAACCCAACCTGATCGAGAAGCTCGCCTGGGAGCTGCTGGCTGACGCCGACCGGTTCACCCGCCTGCCGATGATCGCCCCGCGACTGGCCCCGGCCACCAGCCGCCAACCGGTTCCGGCCGACCCGTTCGCCTGGGAGGTCGCCGAGCACGAGGAGCAGTTGACCCGGTTGTGGTCGGCGATCTACGCCGCCCGCGCCGAACTGCTCGCCGTTGAGCGGCTCATCAGCCTGGACGCCGACCGAATCGATCTCATCCACGCCGCGGTCACCGCCGCCTGGCGGTGGGCCACGGCTCGCGCCGAGGCGATCGGTTACACCGCCGCGTTCGCTCCCGAGTTGGAGGCGTCGGTGGACGAGCTGGTCGCGCTCGCCGGCTGGACCCCGACCCTCACTCCAGGCCAGGCGTCGCGGCTGACGGAGGCCGCCGCCGGCGGCGCCAGCCGTGAGCAGTTCACGGCGAACCTGCACGGTGAGACCGGGTTGGGCAACACCTGGGTCGACGGCTTCCTCACCCGCCCATCGCTACCCAGCATCCCTGCGCAGCAGAACGGATCATCCGAGTGAACAGCACGACGACGAACACCACCACGAACCCGGCGTTGGCTGCGGCCCTGCAGGCCGTGGCCGGTGGTCACCCGCGCCGCTACGTCATCACCGGCGGTCCCTCCTCCGGCAAGGACGACCTGATCGCGGCGATTCACGCCGCCGGGATTCCCTGCATGGTCGACGAGCCAGGCCGGGAGATCTACCGCAAGCACCGCGAGCGGCTGGGCCGGCACCTGCGCCGGGAAGACCGGCGCGAGTACTCCCTGGAGGTATTGGAGGCGTTCATCGCCGAATACACAGCCCATACGTCCGGGATCCGCTTCTACAACCGCGGGATCCCCGACGGCTACGGCTGGGAAGGGTTCTTCGGCCTGCCGCCGGCCCCGGAACTGGACGAGGCGGCCCGCCGCTATCGCTACGACGCGATCTTCGTGCTCGATCCGCTGGACACGTTCGAGGACCCCGACGACATCGTCTGGGCCCGTGACCGGGAGATCCGCCGGGTTCACGAACTCATCGTGCAGGGTTACTACGACGCGGGCTACGAACCGGTGTTCGTCGAACCCAAGTGCGCGGCCGCCCGCCTCGATTTCATCTGTGCCAATCTGCGCCTCCCCAAACCCGGTCGAGGAGCGTGATCTCCGCGTGTTTTCCCTCTCTCGCAACGGGAAATCCGGGACGCCCGGGCTGTTGGTCTCGCCGAACAGCGTGTTGGCCAACGCCCTGCTGCGCTCGATCGACCTCATCCGGCCCCGTGTCCTCGCCACCCGGCCGAGCCGGATCGAGTTCGTCGTCGGCACCCAGATCAACGGCGCCCCGCACCTCGGGACGAACCTGGTCCAGACCGCGGCGTTCCCGCTGGCCAAAATCGCTCGCCGGGAGTTCTCCATCGACACCGTCGTGCGGTTCGGAGCCCTGGACAACGCCCCGCACGACGTCGCGCTCGACCCGGAGACGCATCACGCCTACCAGCAGACCTACTACCACGCGCTGGGCAAGGACAAGATCAGCGAACTGATCCAGCGCTACTACCGGTCGTTCTTCGACTCGCTCTCGGAGGCCACCGACACCGACCACACGGTGGAGACCTACACCGACCAGCAGGCCGGTCCGGCGTTCCGAGCGGAGTTCCTGCGCACCCTGGAACACATCGAGGACCTCCGCTGGTGGATCCAAGTCGCTGCTGCGTGAGCAGGGCAACGGCGCCCTGCCGGCGGATGTCGAGCCGTGGATGCTGGACACCACCGCTTGGCCCGGCAGCGTCGATGACTACGTCGACGCGCTGGTCTGGTTGGTCGGGGAACCGCTCACCGACCCGAAACACTTCTTCCGTTCGTTCACCGTCAAGGAACTGGGCCGCCTGATGACCGTCCGCCCCGCGGAACCCGCTGTCCGCGCCCACGAGATGGGCATCTACAAGCGCTACTTCGACCTCATCGCCACCGGTCGCAAGACCACCGAGATCCGGGTCAACGACTCCAGCCGCAAGAAGATCAAGGAAGGCTCGCTGTTCCGGTTCCGCTGCCAGGGCGACCAAATGCTGACCCGCGTCACCAAGGTCGCGCGCTACACCAGTTTCGAGGAGATGTTCGACCACGAAGCGGTCGCCTCGGTCAACCCGTTGGCCACCCGGGACGAACAGTTGGCCAACATCCGCCAGATCTATCCGCCCGAGCGGGAAGCCCTCGGCGTCGTCGCGATCGGTATCGAGTTGGTCGATTCGCCCCGCCAAGCATGACAGCTCGTCCGACGCCAAACTGTAACGGGTTCCAAATCATCGCGACATGGTGGACCATGGTCGTTCCGGGAACCGATGAGGAGTACCGACTGGCCAGGCGATAACCGGTTCTACGGGGACTGGAGGACAACGATGTCAACCGATCCCGCCTTATCGACGCACGATCAGCACGACCAGCACCGCCAGATGACCACCAGCGAACGCGACCTGGCCGAACTGACCGGGTGCCTCACCCGCTGGCTGGCCACGAAACTCGGCACGACACCCAGGATCACGGCCGTCAGCAGGCCCGACTCCGGTGGGCTGTCCAGTTCGTCGATCCTGTTCACGGCCGAATGGGCGGGCAGCACCGGGTCCTTCGTGGCGCGGATGGCACCGGAGGCGACGTCGTTCCCGGTGTTCGACCGCTACGACCTGGCGATGCAGTACGAGGTGATCCAGGGCGTCGCCGCGGCGACGGACGTGCCGGTCCCGCGGTTGCGCTGGCTGGAGACCGACGACACCGCCCTGGGCACACCGTTCTTCGTGATGGACCAGGTGCCCGGCCGGGTGCCGGCCGACAACCCGCCGTACGTGTTCACCGGTTGGCTGCGGGACGCCGAACCGGCCGACCGGGCCGCGCTCCAGCGGGACACCGTCACGATCCTCGGCAAGATCCACGCCGTCCCCGACGCGGCCCGGCGGTTCCCCTCGCTGACCGAAGGCTTGCGCCGGCACGCCGACGACCAGTTCACCTGGTACAAGTGGGCGCTCGCCGACGACGGCTTCCACGTCCCGGTCATCGAACGGGCCTTCGCGTGGCTGGCCGACCACTGGCCCGCCGACCCGGGACCGGACGTGCTGAACTGGGGCGACGCCCGGCCCGGCAACGTCATCTACCAGGATTTCACGCCTGCCGCCGTGCTGGACTGGGAGATGGCCACCCTGGGCCCTCGGGAGATCGACCTGGCCTGGATGATCTTCATCCACCGGTTCTTCCAGGACATCGGGAAGATGTTCGACCATCCGGGGCTGCCGGACTTCATGCGGCGCGCGGACGTCGTCGCGCAGTACGCCGACGAGACCGGGCACACGCCCCGCGACCTGGACTTCTACCTCACGTACGCGGCGCTGCGGCACGCCATCGTGATGGCCAGGATCAAACGCCGGATGATCCACTTCGACGGTGAGGCGGTCCCGGCCGACCCCGACGACTACGTGCTGCACCGCGCCAGCCTCGACGCCATGATCACCGGAACCTACGAGTGGGACTGAGCATGCCCGTGCCGTTGGACGAGTACCCCATCCACCAGACGCCGCTGTCGTTCGCCCGCGTGGCCACCAGTGACCGCAACTTCTACGACCGCTGCTACCTCAACGCCCACGACCGCGACGGCGGCACGTTCCTGGTCACCGGACTGGGCGTGTACCCCAACCTCGGTGTCGTCGACGCGTACGCCACGGTCCGCCGCGGCGACCGGCAGCACGCCGTCCGCTTCTCCGACGCGCTGGGCGAACGCGGCATCGAGCAGCGCGTCGGCGGCTACCGGGTCGAGGTGCTCGAACCGCTGCGTACGTTGCGGGTGGTGTGCGAGCACGACGACCTCGGCTTCGACCTGACGTGGACGGGCGCGTTCCCGGCCGTGCACGAGCAGCCGCACCAGATGCTGGCCGGCAACCGGCCGATCATCGACTCGTCCCGGTTCGCGCAGGTCGGCGCGTGGAGCGGCACGCTGCACGTGGACGGGCAGGACGTGGCGGTGGAACCGGACGTGTGGACGGGCACGCGGGACCGGTCGTGGGGCATCCGCCCGGTCGGCGAACCGGACCCGCCGGGCCGACCGGCCGACCCGGCGGCGGGCGGGTTCTGGTGGCTGTACGTGCCGCTGCGGTTCGACGACTTCGCCGTCGTCGTCATCGTGCAGGAACGGCCGGACGGCTGGCGGACGCTCAACGACGCGGTGCGGGTGTGGGCCGACGGCCGGACGGAGCAGTTGGGCTGGCCACGCGTGGACATCACGTACCGGTCCGGCACCCGGCTGCCGGTGTCGGCGCGGCTGTCCCTGACCACGCAGGACGGCAAACCGCTCACCATCGACGTGGACACGGGCACGTCGATCGCGCTGCACGTCGGCGCGGGCTACGGCGGCGACCCGGACTGGTCGCACGGCAGGTGGAAGGGGCCGGACTGGTCGTCGTCCAGCGTGTACGACCTGACCGACCCGGCGATCGCCGGGCGTGTCCCGTACGGCGTCGTCGACCACGTGGCCCATGCCCGGTGCGACGGCGCGGACGGCTGGGGCCTGTTCGAACACGCCAGCATCGGCCGCCACGACCCGTCGGGCTTCGCGGACTGGGGGTCGGTCGCGGACTGACCACCATCACCCGGCGGCTCCGCCCCGTCCGGCGGCGGCCACGCGCGAGACCCCGCACCTAGCTGCCCGGTTGATAAAATTGACAGGGCGTACACGAACACCTGACCGTCATCGAGGCCGAGCAGACCCTGGGGGCGCATCTGACGAGTGTGATCGGCGCGCTGCGACAGCTGTCCGCCATGGGCGTGTTCGGCACCTATGCTCCTCCGAAGTAGCACTCGTCCCCCGGAGCTGTGATGAGTCCTGAGAGTGATCGGCGACTGGCGGTGGTGGGCGCGGGGCCTGCCGGCCTGTACGCCGTGCAGGCGGCCGTGGCGCTGCCCGGCATCACCGGCGTCGACGTCTTCGACGCGCTGCCGGCACCGTACGGCCTGGTCCGCTACGGTGTCGCCGCCGACCACGCGAAGACGAAGAACGTGGTGCGGGTCTTCCAGAAGCTGTTCGCCCAGGCCGACGTCCGGTTCTTCGGGAACGTCACGATCGGCACCGACCTGCACCGGTCCGACCTGCTGGCGCACTACGACGCGGTCATCTACGCGACCGGCGCGCGACACGACCGCGCCCTAGCCATCCCAGGGGCCGACCTGCCCGGCAGCCACGGCGCGGCGGAGATGGTGTCCTGGTACTCCGGCCACCCGGACGCCGGCGGGCCGCCGCCGTTCGGCACGGGCACGGCGGCCGCGGTGATCGGTGCCGGCAACGTGGCGCTGGACGTGGTGCGCATCCTGGCCAAGGACGCGGAGAACCTGGTCGACACCGACATGCCCGACGACGTGCTGGACGTGCTGCGCACGAGCACCGTCACCGACATCCACCTGATCGCCCGGCGCGGACCGGCGCAGGCCAAGTTCACGCCCGTCGAGTTGCGCGAACTCGGTGACCTGGTGGACGCGGACGTCATCATCGACCCGGTCGACCTGGAGCTGGACCCGGAGTCCCGGCAGGAGGCCGAGGCGACCACCCGGGTGAGCAAGAACGTCGCGATCATGAACGGCTGGGTGGGTCGGCCGCCCGCGGGCCGGCCGCGACGGATCCACCTGCACTTCTGGACCAGCCCGGTGCGGCTGCTGGGCGACGACCACGTCGCGGGCATCGTGCTGCGCCGGCAGCGGCCGGGCACCGAGCCGGTGACCGAGACGCTGGACGTGCAGTTGGTGCTGCGGGCGATCGGCTACCAGGCGAAGCC
>DASZXM010000189.1:0-12452 GCA_035546415.1 Pseudonocardiaceae bacterium | reverse complement strand
GCTGCTCGACGAGCCGACCAACAACCTCGACCCGGCCAGCCGGGAGCAGGTGCTGGACGCGCTGCGCCGGTTCGCCGGAGCCGTCGTGCTCGTCACGCACGACCCCGGAGCGGTCACCGCCCTTGAGCCCGAGCGGGTGATCCTGTTGCCGGAGGGGTCGGAGGATCATTGGTCGGAGGAATACCTCGAACTCGTGCAGCTGGCATGATTAACCTGCGACGACAGGAATTCGCTCGCGCCGGCCGATAGTACATGTGAGTGATCAGCCGGATGTGACGTGTCGATCACGCTCAGAAGATTTCGCTCACTCGCCTGGCGTTCCGCGCGTTCGTGTTCGATCATTGCGGCGATAGGGGCCGCACGCGGTCCGACCTGCAGTGCGTGGAAGGCGGGACAAGGTGGCTGACCTGAAGAAGGGAGCCCGGATCACGGGCGCCACGCGGGACAAGCTCGCCGCGGACCTCAAGAAGAAGTACGAGAAGGGCGCGTCTATCCGAGCGCTCGCCGAGTCAACCGGCCGCTCGTATGGATTCGTCCACCGGGTGTTGTCCGAATCCGGTGTCCAATTGCGTGGACGCGGTGGAGCGACGCGAACGAAGAAGAAGTAGGCTACCGCGCGGTAACAACACCGCGCGGTCGGCCAGGCGGCGACCGAGGGACCGGCCCGCGCCCACCGCCGGGAGGGTCCGTGTCTTCGCCCGAAGTCGATGCCGAGCTGCTGGAGCGCGGCGGGGTCACCCTCGCCGTCGATGGTGCGTGCGCGACGATCACGTTGTGCCGCACCGACGTGCTCAACGCGCAGACGCCGAGCACCTGGGAGGCGCTGCGGCAGATCGGGGAGCGGCTGGCCCCGGACGTCCGCGTCGTGGTCGTCCGGGGCGCCGGCCGGGCGTTCTCGGCTGGTCTGGACCGCCGGATGTTCAGCCCGGAGGGCATTCCCGGCGAGCCCGGCTTCGCCGAGATCACCATGGCGCCGCCCGGCGGCGGCGACGCGATCGTCGACCGCTTCCAGCAGGGTTTCCGGTGGCTCGCCGACCCGGCCCGGGTGACGGTGGCCGCCGTGCGGGGGCACGCCATCGGCGCGGGCTTCCAGTTGGCTCTCGCCTGTGATCTGCGGGTCGCGGCCACGGATGCCACGTTCACCATGGCGGAGACCTCGCTGGGCCTGGTGCCGGATCTGACCGGGACGCTGCCGCTGGTGCGGGCCGTCGGCTACTCCCGGGCGGTCGACATCTGCCTGACCGGCAGGCGGGTCCCGGCCGACGAGGCACTACGGATCGGCCTGGTCAACTCGGTCGTGCCGGGTGATCAGCTGGACTCGGCCGTGGCGGAACTGGTCGCCCAACTGCTCAAGCCGGCGGCCGGTGCGACGCGGGAGACGTTGGCGCTGCTGGCCAACGCGGCGGAGAACCCGTCGCTGGACGAGCAGCGCGCCATGGAGCGGGCGGCCCAGTTGCGCAGGCTCGCCGAACTGCGGGCGGCGCTCGGCCAGTAGCCGGCACCGCCCGCTGTTCGCGCGGGTGTGAGTCAGCCCAGGGCGGGCACCCGTGGCGTGTAGCGGGCCATCAGGCCCGCGTTGGCCTCGTCGCCGCCCGGGACGTTGGAACTGCGCCACAGCGGCAGGTCCACGCCCTCCTTGGCACCCAGGTCGATCAGGTGGACCAGCACCAGGTTCCACAGGAACGCGTTGACGACCGTGGAGATCGGCGCGGCGACCGGTGCCTCCGCCGGGTACGTCGCATCGCCCGGCGGCACCAGTGTGTCCAGCACGACCGTGCCCTGTTCGGCGAGCGTGCTGGCGGACCGCCGCGGTGCCACGGCGCTGGCCGGGCCGGACGTCACCGCGATCACGGCGCGGCCTGCCGTGCGGACGGCCGTGGCCAGTTCCACCGGGTAGGGGTTCACGCCGGACGTGGAGAACACGACGAGCACGTCGTGCTCACCGAGCGGGTCGGGGCCGAGCACCTCGGCGGCCAGGCCCGACCGCCGCTCCGCCCTGGTGCTGCTGACCGCGCCGTGCAACGGCAGCAGTTCCGGGTGGTACAGCGGCCGCACGCACGCCAGCCCGCCTGCCCGGTAGAACGTCTCGGCGACGGCGGCCAGCGAGTGGCCCGCGCCCGCGGTGAGCACCAGGCCATCCGCCTTGACCGTGGCCAGCAGCAGGGCTGCCGCCTCGCCGACCGCCGCGACGTTGTGCTCGGCCACGTCGCTCAGGTGCGCGCGTACGCCCTCGTCGTACTCGATGCCACTGGAGTCCGTCTTCATGGGCAATTGGTCTATACCACATCCGCCGATGGGGTCAAGTGCCGAGCCGGTCCAGATCCTCCGGACGGTCGACATCGGTGCCGGTCGCGATGTCGCCGCACGGCACGTCCAGCACGTCGTGCGCCCGCAGGTAGTCACGGGCCCCGACGTCGCCGACGGCCGACCCGATCACCCCGGCCCAGTGCGCCGACCCGATCAGCACCGGATGCCCCGGAACGCCGTCGTAGCTGGCCCTGGCGAGCGCGTCCGGCCCGGCCGCGCCCATCACCCGCGCGACGGCCGCCGGGGTCACACCGGGCACGTCGACCGGCAGCACGACGGCCGCCACGGCCCCGGAGCCGGCCAGCGCGCGCAGGCCCACCCGCACCGACGCCCCCATGCCCTCCGGCCAGTCCGGGTTGTCCACGATTTGGTACCCGGCGAGGTCGGCGGTGGCCCGCACGTCGGCGGCCCGTGCGCCGAGCACGACCACCACCGGGTCGCACCCACCGGCCGCCAGCACCCCGGCCGCCGACTCGACGAACAGCTGTCCGGCGTGCCGCACCAACGCCTTCGGCATGCCCATCCGCCGGCCCGCGCCGGCCGCCAGCAGGAGGCCGGCGATCCGGTCACTCATCGGCGAGCCCGTTGTCCCGCAGGTGTTCCAGCAGCAGTCCGGAGACGACGCCGCCCGCCTCCTCGGTCAGCCAGTGCGAGAGGTCCTCCAGCATCGCGAACCGGTACCTGCCGACCACGAACCGCTCGGTGGCCAGCGCCGCCGTCGAGCCGACGGCCACGTCGTCGGTGCCCCACGCGTACAGCGTCGGCACGCTGATCCAGCCGACGTCTATTGCGGACAGTTTCGTGGCCCGGTACCAGTTGAGGGCGGCGGTGAGCGCGCCCTCCTCGCTGAACCGGGCCACGTAGTCGTCGACCCGGGTGCGCGGCACCTTCCGGTCGTAGATCCGGCGCAGCGCCTTCGCGTCGTCGGCCAGCAGCCGGCGCTCGGCGGTGCCGGCCTGCCGGAACAGCTGGATGTACGCCGAACGCCGCATCTGGTCCTCGTCCTCGCGGATCGCCGTGGCGAACGCGGTCGGGTGCGGCACGGACAGCGCGGCCAGGGTCGCGACCCGTTCCGGCCGCCCGGCGGCGGCCGCCCACGCGACGACGGCGCCCCAGTCGTGCCCGACCAGGTCGAACGTTTGCCAGCCGAGCGCGTCGGCGATCCGGAAGACGTCGGCGACGAGTTCGTCCAGCGCGTACTCGGCGACCGTCTCGGGCCGCACGTCGGGGGAGTAGCCACGCTGGTCGGGCGCCACCGCCCGGCAGCCGGCCGCGGCCAGCGCACCCAACTGGTGGTCCCATTGCGCCGCGGATTCGGGGAAGCCGTGCAGCAGCAGTACGGGACGACCGTCCTCGGGCCCGGCGGCGAGCGCGTCGAACGCGCCGACGTCGGTGGAAATCCGCACGTGATCGATCACCTGACCGACCCTACTGGGCGGCCCGGACCGTTCGCGGTGCAGCTACTTCGCCGCGGGCGGCTCGGTCGGCCTGGTCAGTTGCGCGACCAGGCGGTCAAGGCCGGGCAGGGCCGCCATGATGGCGTCCCGGTCGGCGGGGGCGAGGCGGTCCAGTGCGCTGCCGATCCGGCGCTCGTGCGCCGCGCGCCACTCGGCGAGCTGGCGGTGGCCGGCCTCGGTCAGCGTCACCCTGGCCACCCTGCGGTCGGCCGGGTCGGTCTCCCGGGACGCCAGGCCGGCCTCGACGAGCTGCTGCACCAGTCCGCTGACCGTGTTCGGTGCCAGCCGCTGCAGTGTGGCCAGGCGGCCGATCTTCGTCGGTGCGTGGTCGGCCAGCGCCATCAGCAGCTCCACCTGGGCCATCGGCAGCGACTCCCACGGGTAGTCGGTGCGGATGCTGGTGCGCAGCGCCCTGCGCAGCCGGGTCACCACGTCGGTGAGCAGCTGGGCGCCACTCGTGGCGGGCTGGGTCCGGTTGGGCAGTTGGCTGGCCTGCGTCATGGGCTCAGAGTAGTGGGCGATCCGGTGCCGTCTCGGACTGCGGAACCTGTCGGTGACCAGGTAAATCGGTGTCCGACAGATCAGCGTCCGACAAATCAGTGTCCGACAAAATCAGCGAGCGGTCAGCATCTGCGTGACCTCGGCGCCCGTCATCGGGCTGCCGACGGCCGGACCGGTACCCAGCAGCACGCCGACACCGCGCAGCCGCTCCGCCAGTGCTTGCGTGTCCACACCGTTGCCCACGACGCGCACATCCAACCGGTCCGCCAGATCCGTCAGCTGCCGCAGGCCGTCCTCGAACGGCGAGCCCGGGTCCGACTCGGCGAACGCCGCGACCACACCGGAGGAGATCGCCACGCCTTCCACCGGCAGCTTGCGCAGGTCCACCAGGCCGGCGTTGCCCGCGCCGAACCCGCTCACCACGACACCGACGTCGATGTCCTGCAGCGTCGCCAGGTTCTCCAGCGGCTCGCCGTCCTCGTCGATGACGACCGTGGTCGGCACGCTCAACCGCAGCTTCGCCGCGGGCGCGCCGGTCTTGTCCAGCACGCCCCGCACCATCTGCACCAGGTCCTGTTCGCGGGCCAGGCGCGGCGTCAGGTGCACGCCCACCACCGGGGTCAGGTCGCCGAACGTGTCCACCCAGTCGGCGATCTGCTGGCACACCTCCTCCAGCATCCACCGTCCCATGGGGAGGATGAAGCCGGTTTCCTCGGCCATGTCCAGGAAGTCGACCGGCCGCAGCACGCCGCGCACCGGGTGGTGCCACTCCAGTTCGGCCAGCAGCGCCACGAGCCTGCCCGACCGCAGCGTGCGCACCGGCTGGTAGGACAACTGGAACTCGCCGCTCTCCAACGCACCCGGGATCGCCGCGCCCAACTGGAACCGGGCGCGGTACTCCTGATGCAGGTCCGCGTCGAACAGCTCCCACTGCGCCTTGCCGTTGAGCTTGGCGCGGTGCACGGTGATCTCCGCCGCCCGCACCAGCTCCTGCGACGTCAGTCCGCTGGCCGGCCGCTCCACGATGCCGACGCTCGCGCTCACCGCGATCCCGGTGCCGTCCTCCTCGTAGTTCGGCTCGGCCAACTCCTCCAGCGCGGCGGAGATCCGCTCACTGATCGGGTAGCTACCCTTGGTGCCGGTCAACAGGATCGCGAAGCCGTCACCACCGATCCGCGCCACCACCGACGGGTCCGGGAACGCCGCCCGCAGTGTCATCGCGACCCGCTTGAGGACCCTGTCGCCCGCGGTGTGGTCGACACCGTCGTTGATGATCTTGAAGCCGTCCAGGTCGACGTAGCACAGCGCGATGTTCTCGTCATCCGCCTGTTGCAGCATGGTGTCCAGCTGGGACATGAAGTGCGTGCGGTTGGGCAGGCCGGTCAACTGGTCCACCAGGGACATGCTCAGCTGCCGCTCGCGCAGCAGGTGCAGGTCGGAGATGTTCTCCACCACGGCCACCGCGTACTCGGGGGCCTCGGTCAGGTCGCGCACCAGCGACAGCGACAGCCGTGTCCACACCGGTTCGCCGTCCTGGCCCCGGAAACTCACGTCGCCGACGAACTTGTCGTGCTCGCCGCGGGCCACGTGGCCGAACGCGGCCAGCACCTGCGGCGCGTAGGCCGCGGACAGCCGTCCGGTCAACGGGTCGCCCAGCAGCGCGCTCTCGGGCTCGCCGAGCATCTCGCACAGCGCCGGGTTCACCTGCCGCACGACACCGTCCAGGTCGGTGATCGCGATGCCGGCCGCGGTGGACTGGAACACCGCCTGCCAGCGGGCTTCCGACGCCCGCCGGGCGTGCTCGGCGACGTCCCTGGCCCGGAACACCGCCTTCTTGATCATCTCCTGCTCGTCGAACAGGCGCTCCCGCAACGCGGCGACGTACCCGGACGCCAGCGAGCCGGTCAGATCGGTGAGCAGGCTGTGGTGGTGCCGGTCGGTGGGCAGACCGGCCGCGGGCAGCAGTTCGCTGCCCAGCAGGCGAATCGTTTCGTCGAGCGCCTTGTTGCCGGTCAGGTTGATGCTGACCAGTTCCGCACCGGCCTCGGCGGCCGGCGTCGGGTCGAACGGCACGCTGCGCAGCAGGTCGACCAGCGCTTCGGTGACGTCACGCAGGAACGCCTCGATGTCCGGCCGGGAGATGGCCAGATGGCTCGTCGCCAACGCGATCGTCGCCCAGTTGGTGGCCAGACTGGTCAGTGGGTCCGGTTCGTCGCGTGCCGGGATGTCGGGCACGTCAGCCACTGGCACTCGCTTGTCCACCGGGGAAGGGAAGTTGCCACATCCGATCACGCCGGTCGTGGGCACGTGCGGGAACGGGACACCTCCGCCGGTCCTGACGGATCGACCGGGTGACGCCGCTGCCGGCTGATGCCCAGCTCGCGCGGTCGCGCACCACGGTCGCCTCCGGGGTTTGACTGGATGTGCCGAGTGTAGGGACCAACCTACTGCTGGCCTATCCAGCGGGCGAAATGCGGGACCCAACCACCAGCAGTTTACTCCATAAGAGTGAACGAACTGCCTGGTGACGGGGTGGTGCGGGCCCGGAACCACCCGGTCCGGGGTACTCGTCGGGGTGACGTGTCCGGTCCGGGCGAACCGGACCGGCCGACCGGTCCGAGGGTGACATCTGCCGTGGACGGTTCATGTCGGTGCCGTTCCCGGCTTACCCTGGAGATCGGCGCGTGAACACAGGAGAAGTGGAGGGCTGGCATGCGGCACGAGGCGGAGTACGTCGGCGGTCCCCTGGACGGCCGCTGCGAACCCCTGCCCGCAGCCAAGTCCGTCGTGGGCAACATCGTCACCCACGTCTTCCTGCACGGCGGTCCGAAGATCGAGACCCGGTACCGGCTGGACCGCACCGAAGAGGGCCGCTGGATCTACCGGCTGCTCGGTGAAAGCACCTGACGCAATACCACACCGCCATTCTTCGCTTTTCCACGTCGAATTGAGCCGCTCCCGAGCATGCGGCCCGCATTGCTCAACGACACAGGTGAGAGATGGTTACGCACGAGTAGCCACATGTCATCTGTCAACAATCAGCCATTGCCCGACAGCGGTTCGCGCACCGAGCATCAATCCCATCGTGCGCGCGATGGGAGGCTCGAATGGGGCAATTGTTACTTCGACGACGGCTCGGCTGGCTGGCCGTGACGGCCGTCGCCGCCGCGACCGCGCTGTCGGTGGTGGCGGCACCCGCGCAGGCGGCGCAGCCGCGCACCGCCACACCGCACGCACCGGTCGCCGGTCTGGTGATGGGCTTCGGCTGCGCGAAGGCCACGACGGCCGGTGCGGCGCACTGCCTGGGTGAGATGCGGGCGACGCGGACGCGGAAGGGCGGCCTGGCGCCGCTGGTGATGAGCGGCCCGACCGGCTACGGCGCGCCCGACCTCCAGTCCGCGTACAAGGTGGGCGGCCTCACGTCCGGCGGCCGGACGGTGGCGATCGTGGACGCGTTCGACGACCCGACGGCAGAAGCCGACCTGGGCGTGTACCGCAAGCAGTACGCGCTGCCGGCGTGCACGACGGCCAACGGCTGCTTCAAGAAGGTCAACGGCAACGGTCAGACCAGTCCGCTGCCGACGGCGGACGCCGGCTGGGCCGAGGAGGAGAGCCTGGACCTGGACATGGTCTCCTCGATCTGCCCGGACTGCCACATCCTGCTGGTCGAGGCGGCCGGCGCGGACAGCGCGTCGCTGGACGCGGCCGAGGACAGCGCCGCCGCGGCGGGTGCCGCGTCGATCTCGAACAGTTGGGGCGGCAGTGAGGACAGCACGATCACGTCCGACGACCCCCACTTCAACCACCCTGGCGTCGCGATCACGGCCAGTTCCGGCGACTCCGGCTACGGCGTGAGCTGGCCGGCGTCCTCGCCGTACGTCACGGCGGTCGGCGGCACGTCGCTGAGCAAGGCGAGCAACTCCCGCGGCTGGACCGAGACCGCGTGGTCCGGCGCCGGCTCCGGGTGCTCGGCCTACGAGGCGAAGCCCGGTTGGCAGCACGACAGCGGCTGCGCGAAGCGCACGGTCGCCGACGTGTCCGCCGTGGCGGACCCGAACACCGGCGTCGCCGTCTACGACACGTACAACACGTGCGGCACCAGTTCGTTCTGCGACATCCTGATCGAGTTGGGCCTGGTGGCGGGCGCCGACGGCTGGGTCCAGGTAGGCGGCACGAGCGCGTCGTCGCCGATCATCGCCAGCGTGTACGCGCTGGCCGGCAACTCCGGTTCGGTCTCCTACGGTTCCTACCCGTACAGCCACACGTCGGCCCTGTTCGACGTGACGTCCGGCTCGAACGGCAGCTGCGGCGGCAGCTACCTGTGCACGGCCGGGACCGGGTACGACGGCCCGACGGGCCTGGGTACCCCGAACGGCACCGGGGCGTTCTGACGCTCGGGCGCGCCCGCGGTGCCTCCCGCACCGCCGGCGCGCCCGCGTGCCCCGATAATCGCCGCATGACGTCGACAGCACAGCCAGGTGCCATCCGGCAGCCCGCCACGGTGGGCGTGATCGGTGGCGGACGCATGGGCGCCGGTATCGCACAGGTCTTTCTGGGTACCGGTGCTGATGTGACGGTGGTCGAGGCGAACGAACAGGCGGCAGCGGCCGCCCGGGACCGGGTCGCCGACGGGCTGGCCAAGGCGGCCGAACGCGGCAAGCTCGACGCCCCGGTCGACGAGCTGCTGGCCCGGCTGACCGTCGTGCCCGCGATCGCGGCCCTGCCCGCCGCGGCGGACCTGGTGGTCGAGGCTGTGCCGGAGCAGCCCGCCCTGAAGGTGGACGTGCTGACCGCGGCCGAGGACGTCGTCGGCGACACGACCGTGCTGGCCACCAACACCAGCTCCCTGTCCGTCGACGAACTGGCGGCCGCACTGCGCACGCCGGGCCGGTTCATCGGCATGCACTTCTTCAACCCGGTGCCGCCGTCCGCGCTGGTCGAGATCGTGCTGGGTGCGGCGACCGAGGACGCCGTGCGCGACGACGTCGTCGGCTGGGTGGGCGCCCTGGGCAAGACCGGTGTCGTCGTGCGCGATTCGCCCGGGTTCGCCAGCAGCCGGCTGGGCGTCCTGCTGGGCCTGGAAGCGGTGCGGATGGTCGAGGAGGGCGTCGCCGAGCCGGAGTCCATCGACCAGGCCATGGTGCTGGGCTACCGCCACCCGATGGGCCCGCTGCGGCTGACCGACCTGGTGGGCCTGGACGTCCGGCTGGCCATCGCGGAGTACCTGCACGGCAAGCTGGGGGAGCGGTTCGCGCCACCGGAGCTGTTGCGCCGCAAGGTCGCCGCCGGTGAGCTGGGTCGCAAGACCGGACAGGGTTTCTACCACTGGGGGTGACGTGTCCGAAGGCAACCAGGAGAGCCTCTTCACCGTCCTGCTCGCCGGCGGGGTGAACCTCGCCATCGCGGCGGCCAAGGCGGTCGGCGGGGTGCTCAGCGGGTCGTCGGCGATGCTGTCCGAGTCGGCGCACTCGCTCGCGGACACGGTCACCGAGCTGTTGCTGTTCACGGCGTTGCGGCGCAGCGCGCGCCCACCCGACGACCGGCACCCGCTGGGCTACGGGCCCGAGCGGTACTTCTGGGCGTTCCTGGCGTCGGTGGCGACGTTCATCGGCGGCGCGGTGTTCGCCGTCACCGACGGCATCCGGACCATCGTGGGCGGTGAGGAGCCGGGCAGCCCGCTGGTCTCCTACATCGTGCTGGCGATCGCGTTCGTCCTGGAGGGCACGTCATTGATCCGCGGGCTGCGGCAGACCAGCCGCGACGCGCGCCGCTGGCGGGCTCCACTGTGGACCTACATTCACCGCATGCCGGACACCACGGTCAAAGCGGTCGTCTTCGAGGACTCGGCGGCGATCGTCGGGCTGGTGCTGGCGGCGGGCGGCCTGGTCGCCGTCCAGCTGACCGGTTCGGACATCTGGGACGGCATCACGTCCATCCTGATCGGTCTGACCCTGGCGTACGTCGCGTTCACGCTGGGCAGGGACAACATGTCCCTGCTGATCGGCCGCTCGGTGCCGGACGGGATCCGCCGGCAGATCCGGGAGGAGATCACCGCGCCGGAGGTGGTGGCCGACGTCGGCGAGTTGGCGGCCATCCTGCTCGGCCCGGACGACATTCTGGTGGCGGCGAAGGTCGACTTCGTGGACTCGGTGGCGGCCGGCCGGATCGAGGAGGTGTGCGAAAGCATCGAACGCCGCCTGTCCGAGCGGTTCCCGGAAATCCGCCAGGTCTATCTGGACCCGACTCCGGCACGCGCCATTGACTGACGTCGTAGGGTCGTGAAACGGGAATTCCCGTGCTGGGAAAACCCGCCAATTGAAACGCCGCGGAATGGTCGAGTGCTGGTGACCCGGCATGCGGACCGGTCCGCGATGATGACCTTTGCCTCACATTCCGCTGTGATAACTTTGTGGCGGCGAGTGTTTCCTGTCATGTCGTTGTCGGTATGGTCTGTCACGTTTTCCCGGCCGGCGGCAGGTGGGGGTTGACGCGTGCGATTGCATGCAAACAGTGCGCTCGGCGCACCGAATGGCACCACCTGGTTGCGAATCGGGTGCCGCGGGTGCGGTACGTGACCGAAACCGACGGCACGTACGTCCGGTCGCTGCGCGACCGCCGGCAGGAGCGGACTTCCGCCGCGCACGAAGGGTTGCGCGCGCTACGCCTGCGCTTCGTGGAGCCGGACGGCTACCCGGCCGCGGCCCACCGGCTGGCCGGGACCGGGTGCGTGGTGCTGGTCGGGCCGCGCGGAGGTGGTCGGCACACGGCGGCGCGGATGCTGCTGTACGGCTTGCCGGGGCCGTACGCGCCGGTCCGGGACGAGCCGTCGGAGCCGGACTCGCCCGACGAACCGTTGCTGGACCACACCGCCGTCGCGGCGGGGGACCGGCTCGTGCTCGACCTGTCCGGTGCGGACGACGCGACCTACCGGAACCTGGTGAACCTGCTGGTGCCCTACCTGGCGGCCGTCCGGGAACGCGACGCCCGACTGGTCGTCGTGCTGCGGTCGGACCAGGAACGGCTGCTGCCGCCGGAACTGGCCGGGCTGGCCGTCGCGATCGCCCGGCCGGACGGCCGGACTGTGCTGGTGCGGCACCTGAAGGCGGACGGAGTCCCACGGGAGGCCGAACAGTTGGACGACCCGGTGGTGCGCAGGCGGCTGGCGCAGGCGTCGGTCCGGGACGTCGCCGAACTCGCGCGGCTGATCCGGGCGGCCCGGCAGCGCGCGTCCCGGCACGAGGGGTTCGCCGACTGGCTGGCCGCGGCGATGCGGGCGTTGTGGGATCGGGACGCCGACGTGGCCGGTCAACTCGCCGCACTGGACGGCGGGCGACCGCGCGCACTGTTGCTGACCACCGCGATGTTGTCCGGCGTGTCGTCCGACGCCGTCCACGACGCGGCAGCCCGCCTGCTCGCGATCGTCGAGCATCCGCCGGACGACCGGCCGCTGCTGGAACGCCCGAGCGTTGCCGAACAGTTCGCCGCCATCGGTGTCGGCCCGGGCGCCGCGGGTGGCGTGGAGTTCGACGAACTGGACTACGACCGCGCGGTGCGGAGTCATTTCTGGACCAACTACCCCGACCTGCGGGACGTCTTCCGGGACTGGGTCGACGCGGTGGTCGGGCTGCCGGCACTGCGGGACCACCAGCGCGACGTCGTCGTGCGCCGGTTCGCCGCCCAGGCACTGCGGGTGGACCGTCCGGACGACCTGATCGAACTGGTCACCCGGTGGTCGTCGGCCGCGGAGCTGATGCCGCTCGCCGGGCACGCACTGGAACTCGGTCTCGCCCATCGCCGGCTCGGCGGCCGGTTCCGGCGGCAGCTGTACGTGTGGGCGACGCGGGACCGACTGCCGGCCGGGCTGGTCGACGTGTTGGTCACGACGTGCGCCGGTGCGTTGGCGGTGACCCGTCCGGCCGCCGCGGTCGTGCGCCTGCACCAGTTGGCCCGCCGGCACCGCGGCACGGTGTCGGCGGCCCTGGTGGACCTGGTCCGGGACGACCGGCGGCTGTTCTCCCGGCTGGTGCGCCGGCTGTCGGGCCACTGGCCGGCGGACGCCGACCTGTTCGCGGCCCTCGCCGACCCGGCGCGGCTCGTCGACAGCGGGTTGGCCGACAGCGAGATCGACAGCGGGTTGGTCGACAGCGGGTTGGTCGACAGCGGGTTGATCGACGATGCGGTCACCGG
>DASZXM010000188.1:0-6963 GCA_035546415.1 Pseudonocardiaceae bacterium | reverse complement strand
CTTCGCCTGGCTGAACTCGGCGAGCGCGGCGGGTTCGGCGGGCGCGGCGGCGGCAGCGGGCTGGGCGGTGGGCGCCGTCGGTGCCACGGGCGGGTTCGCGGTGGCCGCACTGGCCACGGGCGCCATGGCACTGCTGGCCGTGGCGAGCCTGCGGCTGACGTGAACGCCACCGCTATCCGTTTCCGCTAGTGGCCCGGTCGTCCGCGCCGGGGCGGGCGTCGCGGGCGGCGTCGATGTCGCGCAGCAGCGCCCGCAGCAGACGCTCGTCGGCAGGTGAGAGGTCGTTGACGAACGTGGCGAGCACGGCGTCGTGGTCGGGCTGGTCGTCCAGCACCCGGCGCATCCGCCGGGCCGCCACCGCCGACGCCTCCACCGCCCGGTACGCGTAGGCGCGGCCCGCCCGGAAGCGCTCGGCCAACCCCTGGCCGTGCAGCCGGGAGAGAATCGTGACCACCGTCGTGTAGGCCAACGGGCCGGTCCCGGCGGCGCTGAGCCGCCGCTGCACGTCGGTCGGTGTCAACGCGGCCCCGGACTGCCGCAGGACATCCAGCACCCGACCGGACAGCTCACCGGCGCGGCGCCGGGCCGCGCCTGTCGCGTGCTCGGGCACGTCGTCACCGGCGTTGGTGACGGGATCGGAGTTCATGCCGGTGCCGCCCTCCTCACTCCGCTATCTACAGTTAGTGTAGAACTTCCCCAAGACGCGCGGTCCGGTCGGCGCGATGGGCCTGCCGGCCGACCATCCGCGCACGGCGTTGGGCAAGCCGATGCCGGTCGCGGTCTTCTGATGCTGAACGGCGGCCCGCCGTTCTCGGCAGAGCTGACGCGCGGGGTCGTCGGGCGGCACCGGCCGGCGGGGAACCTCGCCACGACCG
Organism: Pseudonocardiaceae bacterium; assembly: GCA_035546415.1. Taxonomy (GTDB): domain Bacteria; phylum Actinomycetota; class Actinomycetes; order Mycobacteriales; family Pseudonocardiaceae; genus DATEPR01. Next base: position 6,088 of record DASZXM010000188.1, on the reverse strand, counting down.
GGCGTCGACAAACGGTTTGCGTGCGTGTCGATCCGGCGCGGATGATCCGCGGTGCGCGGGCGAGTCACGTCGACCCGCCTGGCATGCCCGGTGAGGACGTTCGATGGCGGTTCCAGATCCGAACTCGAAGTGCGGGCGGTGGCCAGGACCCTGCGGGGCAGTGCGGCCGCGGGTGTGGCGGTCTTCCTCGGCATCCCGTTCGCCGAGTCACCGGTCGGCGCCCCGTCTACGACACCGGCCGACGCCTCACCCGACTCGTCGACACCCGACCGACGGTCACCGCCTACCCGGAGGAGACCTCCCGCGGTATCCGGCAGCACCACACCGTCACCGCACTCCACTGGCCGACCGCTGACACCACGAGCGCGGCGGAGATGATCCGGCCCGCCGCGGCTGATGACCTGGAAGGAAAAACGGGTCCGGCGCCCGGTCAGCCCAGTGACGCGCTCGCCGCGCGCAATTCGTCCAAGGCCGCCAGGGTGTACGTGGCGAGTTCGTCCTTGGCGGCGTTGTCGCCGTCGGCCCACTCGGCGTAGCCCCGTTTGAAGGCGAGGACGCCGAGTTCACCGGCGAGCGCGGCGGTCGGGCCGGGCACACCACGGGCGACGAGGGCACGGGTCATCGCGGCAGCGAGGCTGACGCTCTTCAGAGCGTCCCGTTCCTGGAGTTCGGCGCTGGCGGCCACCGCGGCCTTCAGCCGAGGGGCGAGGTCCCGGTTCACCTGGCCCATCGCGCTGGACGCGCGTTCCAGACCGGCGGCGACGGCCGCGAGCGGGCTGGCGCCCTCGGGTGCTTCGGCGATGCCCTCGGCCATCAGTTGGCTCAGCGTCTCCTGCCCGGCGACCAGCAGTTCGCGCTTGTCCGGAAAGTGCCGGAAGAAGGTGCTTTTCGTGACGCCGGCGCGTTCGGCGATCTGTGCGACGGTCGTGGCGTCGTAGCCCTGCTCGGTGAACAGGTCGACGGCGGCCACGACGAGGCGTTCGCGCGCACCTGGTTCCCACCGAGCCATGCGTCCCATCATAGTGACGGGACTCTTGTCCCATCACCGTGCTAGTGTGATGGGACAAAGGTCCCATCACCTACGAGGGGTATCCCATGCACGTCTTCATCACCGGGGGCACCGGACTGATCGGCTCCGCGGTCGTCGCCGAACTGCTCGGCAACGGCCACACCGTCCTCGCGCTCGCCCGCTCCGACAAGTCGGCGGCCGCTGCCGAGCAGGCAGGCGCCGAGACGATCCGGGGCGGCCTCGCCGACCTGGACGTCCTGCGCGCCGGTGTGGCCAACGCCGACGCGGCCATCCACCTGGCCTTCGGTCACGACTTCACCACGGCCGAGGCGGTCGCGCAGGCGGTCGCCGAGGAGAACGCCGCGGTCATGGCCATCGGCGAGGCACTCGTGGGCAGCGACCGCCCGTTCGTCACGGTCTCGGGCACGCCGTACGCGGAGGGCCGGCCGTCCGTCGAAACCGATCCGGTTCCGGTGGACGGCCTGGTGGGCGGCCGGGGACGCACGGTCTCGGCGGTCCTGGGGCTGGCCGACCGCGGCGTGCGGTCCGTGTCGGTACGCATGCCGCGCACGGTCCACAACGAGGGTGCGGGCGGGTTCGCCGGCCTGTTGACCAACATCGCCCGCGGCACCGGAGTGTCCGGCTACCCGGGTGACGGCACCCAGCGCTGGCCGGCCGTGCACGCACTCGACGCGGCCGTCCTGTTCCGCCTCGCCCTGGAACAGGCACCGGCGGGAACCTGCTGGCACGCCGTGGCCGACGAGGGGGACAAGGTGCGCGACATCGCCACGGTCATCGGCCGCCGCCTCGGCCTACCGGTCGAGTCGGTTCCGCTGGAAACCTACGGCCCGCTCGGGCAGATCTTCGCCACCGACCAGCCCGCGTCCAGCGCCTACACCCGCCAGACCCTGGGCTGGGAACCGAAACACCCCAGCCTCCTGGAGGACCTGGAGAACATCCAGCCCTGACGGGTGCTCGGTCAGACGGTGCCCGGGGTGGCCGAGCCGGCCAGCCAGGCCGCACCCTCGGCGTAGAGCTGTTCGACGGCCGGTCCGCGCAGGCCGGGCAGGCCGTTCCTGACCGTGAACCCGGCCTTGGTCTGCAGGTAGCCGAGGTGTCGGTAGCCATCCGGGAACCGGCCCAGCAGCGCGGGGTCCAACCGTGGTGCCGCGCCAGGGGTGACGGGATCGAGGCGGTCCTTCTCGTAGATCGGCTGTCGGCGCACGATCGTCCAGCGACCCTCGTGCTTCGCGCAGAAGTCGTAGAAACGGCCGGTGCACACCACATCGACCGGGACGCCGTCGATGTCGCCGCGCTGGTTGATGGTCATCTTGGTCTGCGCGATGGCCCGGTCGCCCGCGACGTCGGCGGTGTGGCCGCCGAGGAAGTGCAGGATCGACACGCCGCGTTCGAAGCCGGTCCGGCTGGCTTCGACGAAATCCCGGGCCGGCCCCTGGAACCAGGTGGCCGTCATCCAGCCGTCGACCGGGTGCCACACCGTCGCGAAGCGGTCCCAGTCGCCGGCATCCCGCCACAGCGCCCAGTTCTCGACCAGTTCACGGATCGCGAAGCGCTCCTCGGCGGGCGTCGGCATCGGCGGACCTCCTCGGGGGCGGCGTCACGGCGAAGACAGGTGCCGCCGAAGGTACCTGCCTTCGCCGTCGGGGTCAGACCGTGGCCAGCCCCTGGTTGCGGTCCGGGTTTCCGGGCAGCGGCGGGGTGTGGCCCGGGTCCTCGCCGGCTTCCTTGTGGAACTTGCCGTCCTTCATGATGTAGTCGAGTTTCGTGTGGTCCTGCAGGACGGTGATGTCGGCGAGTGGGTTGCCGTCGACCACGATCAGGTCCGCCAGGTAACCGGGCTGGACCTTGCCCAACTCGTCGGGCCGCAGCATGATCTCGCCGCCCAGCGCCGTGGCCGACAGGATCGCCTCCATCGGCGTGAAACCCAGCAGCGTGACGAAGTGGTCCAGGTCGCGGGCGTAGGTGCCGTGCGGCGTCCAGGCGAAACCGTAGTCTCCGCCGGGCAGCACGCGGACCCCACGCCGGTGCATCTCCCGCAGCCCGTCGATGGCGATCTCCAACTCCCGCTTGTACCCGACCGCCTCGGCGGCCTCCTGCGGGAAGCCGAACGACTCGGCCTCGTACAGCGTGGCGTACAGCCAGTTGATGCCGGGCGCGACGAACACCCAGTCCTTGTTCGCCTCCAGCATGTCCATGCCCTCGGCGTCGGTGAAGCTGGCGTGGTAGATGACGTCGACGTGGTGGCGCACGCACATCTTCACGCTCTCCGCGCTGCGGGCGTGCGCGCACACCCGCTTGCCGCGGCGGTGCGCCTCGGCGACGGCCGCCTCGGTCTCCTCGTCGGAGAAGTACGTGTCCTCCGCGCGCTGCGTGCCGGTGATCTCCTCGCCGGTCATGGACAGCTTGATCTGGTCGACGCCGATCTCGATGAGTTCCCGGACGGCCTTGCGCATGCCCTCCGGTCCGTCGGCGAACTTGGTGATGCCCTTGACCAGCGCACCGCCGGTGACGGCGATCTCCCTGCCGTTCGCCAGATACCGGGGCCCGGGGATGCGGCCGGCGTTGATCGCGTCCCGGCACACCACGTCGAGCCGGTCCTTGGCCGACGCCGCTCCCAGGCACATCGTGTACCCGGAGTCGAGGTACGTCCTGGCCGACTCGATCGCGAACAGCAGGTGCTCCTCGACCGGCAGTGCACCGAGACCGTCGAGGTCGGCGGAGTTGTTCCAGGTGAAGTGGGTGTGTGCGTCGCACAGGCCGGACATCAGCGTCCGCCCACGCCCTTCGATGACGCGGGCTCCCCGCGCCGCCTCGGCCGCGACCGTGCCGACGGTGGAGATGCGGTCGTCCTCGACCAGGACGTCGCCGGGGTAGGGGTCGGCTCCGGTGGAGTCGAGGATCGACACGTTGCGGAACAGGATCTTGCTCGTGGTGGGCACGATGCCCCTCCTCACCGTTGAGGTCGTGCGTGACCGGTCGCCGGAAGCACGCCGGTCACAGGAACTTGAGCAGGTGGTCGGTGACCGCCCCGGCGGCCTCCAGGGCGGTCCAGTGCCCGACACCGGGCAGGACCTCGACGGTGGCCGAACCGTGGGCGTCGGCCAGGTCCCGGCTGGCGTCGGGCGGCCCGACCTTGTCCTCGTCACCGGTGATCAGCAGCAGCGGCAGGGACGAGCTGATCGGGCCGGGGTCGGTCGCGGCGGCCAGCGCCTCGCAGTTGCGCGCGTAGCCCTCGGGGTCCTGGCGCATGACCAGTTCCCGGACGAACGCGGCGACCTCGGGCCGATCCGCGCGCGTGCCGGCGGACAACGCGTTGGCGACGACACCGGGTGCGACGGCGGCGGTGCCCTTGTCCCGCAACAGTGCGGCCCGGTCGCGTTGGGCCTGACGGCCGGCCGCCGCGGGTTCGCGGACCGCGCCGAGCAACGCCAGCGCCGACACCCGCTGCGGGTACCGGGCCGCGAACACGCGGGCCACCAGGGTGCCCATCGAGTGCGCCACGACCGCCGCCGCCGTGACACCCACCGCGTCCAGCACGGCGGCGAGGTCCTCGGCGTGGGACTCGATGCTGATGCCGTCCGCCGTTTCCGAGCGCCCGGCGCCCGCCGAGTCGACCCGGATCACGGTGTGCGACCCGACCAGGGCGTCGGCCTGGACCTGGTAGAAGTTCGACGTCCCACCGAGTCCGTGCACGAACAGGACAGCGGGGCCGTCGCCGTCGATCTCGACCGCCAGTTCCTTGCCGTTGACCTTCACGGTTTCCGGTCCCTCCTCGTCGCTCGTTCAATCAGTGGACGCGGTTGCGTTGGGTGCCCAGCCCGGTGATCGACATCTCGACGACGTCACCGGGGACCAGGAACTTCGGCGGGTCGAAGCCGATGCCGACCCCGGCGGGGGTGCCGGTGGCGATGATGTCGCCGGGCAGCAGGGTGATCCCGGCCGAGATCGTGGCGATCAGCTCGGGAATGTCGAAGATCAGGTCCTTGACCGTGGCGGACTGCCGTGGCTCGCCGTTGACCCGGCTCTCCACCTCCAGCGCGGTGACGTCGACGATCTCCTCGGCGGACACGGCGTAGGGGCCCATCGGGCAGTGGGTGTCCAGCGACTTGCCCAGCAGCCACTGCTTGTGGTCGCGCTGCAGGTCGCGGGCGGTGACGTCGTCGATGATCGTGTAGCCCCACACGTGCTCGAACGCCGCGGCACGGGAGATCCCGCGGCCGCCGGTGCCGATGATCACGCCGAGTTCGGCTTCGTAGTCCAGTTCGGCGGTCACGCCCGGGTGGGCGAGGATGTCGTCGAACGGCCCGGTGACGGCAGTGGTGGCCTTGCTGAACACCACGGGGCGCTCCGGGAGGTCGGCGGAGCGGTCGGGCTGGTCGTAGCCGCTGCGGCCGAACTCCGTGACGTGCTCGCGGTAGTTCTTGCCGACGCAGAAGATGTTGCGGCGGGGGTGGGGGATCGGTGCCAGCAACCGCACCGAGTCCAGCGGGCGCCCCGGTCGCGTCGCGGCGTCGGCCAGCACCGGTGCCCACCGGCCCCAGTCGGCGATCACGTCGCGGACACCGGCGTCGGGCGGGAGCAGGTCACTGACGTCCCGGACCTCGCCCGCGTCGGCGTCGACGACACCGACTCTCGGCTGCGCTCCGGTGGAGAACGTCACCAGCTTCATCGGTGAACCAATCTGAACCAATTGAACCAATTCGGTCGCCAACCGACCGTACGCCAGCGGTCTTGGCGCTGTCGAGGGTTGTTGGATTGGTCGCGATTGGTCACGCGGCGGGTTATGGTGTGGCCATGCAGACGGTTGAACAGTCCCTGCGTGCCCTGCTGACCGAGGGCACGCAGGACGGCAGCCTGCGGCCGGGCTCGAAGCTGCCCACCGAACGTGCACTGGTCGAGCGACTCGCCGCCCCGCGCAGCGCGATCCGGCGTGCCCTGGAGGTCCTGGAGAGCGACGGCGTCGTGGTCCGTCAGGTCGGCCGGGGCACGTTCCTCACCGAGGCCGCGGTCGCCCAGGTCGACGCGGCACCGGCGGACCCCAGTCCGACGGAGATCATG
>DASZXM010000187.1:0-6223 GCA_035546415.1 Pseudonocardiaceae bacterium | reverse complement strand
ACGCGGCTCGTTCCACCACCACGACCTGCGGGTGCGGCGGCGGGTCGTCGCACACCAGCACCAACCGGCCCCAGTCGTCGCCGCGGGCCCCGACGACCGTGACCAGCCAGCCGCTGTCCGGGTCGTAGCCGGTGCGTTCGTGCACCGTGACCGCGCGCGACCGGTTCCGCCAGTCCGCCAGCAGCGACGACGGGTCGGTGCCCGCGGAGTCGTAGGCCAGCACGTCGTGGGACAGCGTCTCCAGCACGACCGGGAGCCGGGCCGTCCGCGCCACCTCGCGCAGCACCTCGGCCGGTTCCGCGCCGGACACGGTCAGCGCCGTGAACGTCTCGTGCACCTGCTCCGCGGCACGCAGTTCGGCCAGCTGCGCGTCCCGGATCAGGGCGATCACCGCCTCCGTCACCGCGACGAACCGGGTCTCCTCGGACAGCGTCACCAGCGGCAGCGACCGGCGGTCGGCGGCTGTGAGCAGCACCTGCGGCAGCGCCCGGCTCCACCGCCGGACCAGCTCGACGACCAGGCCGGCGGCGCCGACCCCGGCCAACTCGTCCACGTACCTGGTGAGCGCGGGTCCGTCGCCGGGCAGCGCGATCCCCGTGGTCAGCACCAGCTCGCCGCCCTGCAGCAGGTGCGCGATGTCGGCGACCTCGGCCACGTGCACCCAGCGCACCTTGTTGGCCACGCCGGCACCGCCGGCCACCAGGGTCGGCTTGCCGTTGCGCAGGACGGGCAGCGCCAGCACGTCCGTGACGGTCGGGTACATGGTGTGCACAACGTAACCCGGCCCCGGGGTTTCCGATACACGTTGTCCGTGGCGGCGACCCGGGACGCTGGCCACACTCGGGACGTCCCCGTGTGCTCTGGAGGCCCCTCATGACGGACGCCGACCTGTTGGCCCGACACCGTTCGGTGATGCCGAACTGGCTGGCCATCTACTACGACGAGCCCATCGAGATCGTCCAGGCCAGCGGCCGGCGGGTCACCGACGCCACCGGGCGCACGTACCTGGACTTCTTCGCCGGCATCCTGACCAACGCGATCGGCTACGACATCAAGGAGATCAGTGACGCCATCCGGTCCCAACTGGACACCGGCGTCGTCCACACGTCGACGCTGTACCTGATCCGGCAGCAGATCGAACTGGCCGAGCGGATCGCCGAACTGTCCGGCATCCCGGACGCCAAGGTGTTCTTCACCAACTCCGGCACCGAGGCCAACGAGACCGCGCTGATGCTGGCCACCCAGGCCCGGCGCAGCAACCAGGTGCTCGCGATGCGCAACTCCTACCACGGCCGGGGTTTCGGCACGATCGCGATCACCGGCAACCGTGGCTGGTCGGCCACGTCGCTGCGGCCGATGAACGTGAGCTACGTGCTCGGCGGCTACCGGTACCGCAGCCCGTTCAAGGACCTGCCCGACGCCGAGTACATCGCCCGCTACGCCGACGACCTCCGTGATGTGATCCAGACCACGACAGCCGGTGACGTGGCGTGCCTGATCGCCGAGCCGATCCAGGGCGTCGGCGGCTTCACCAGCCCGCCGGACGGCTTCTTCAAGGCCGTCAAGGAGGTCCTGGACGAGCACGGCATCCTGTTGATCTCCGACGAGGTGCAGACCGGGTGGGGCCGCACCGGCGAACACTTCTGGGGCATCCAGGCGCACGGCGTCACACCGGACGCGATGACGTTCGCCAAGGGCCTGGGCAACGGCCTGGCCATCGGCGGTGTCGTGGCCCGCGGCGACCTGATGGACTGCATCCAGGCCAACTCGATCTCCACGTTCGGCGGCAACCCGCTGGCCACGGCCGGTGCCAGCGCCACCCTCAAGTACCTGCTGGACAACGACCTGCAGGACAATGCGGCGAAACTGGGCGAGCGGATCATCGGCGGCCTGCGCGACGCCGCGGAGGGGCACCCGATCGTCGGCGACGTGCGCGGCAAGGGTCTGATGATCGGCGTGGAACTGGTCGAACCGGGCACCGGCAAGCCCAACCCGGCCGCCACCGCGAAGGTGCACGAGGCCACGAAGCAGCGTGGTCTCCTGGTCGGCAAGGGCGGCCTGTACGGGAACGTGCTGCGGCTGGCCCCGCCGATGTCGCTGACCGAGGACGAAGCCGAAGAGGCGTTGGGCATCCTGGCCGAGTCGATCGCCGTCACGGATGAGGAGCTGAAGAAGTGACCACACGGATCACGCACTGGGTCGACGGCAAGCCGTGGGGCGGCGTGGCCGAGCGGACCGGCAAGGTCTACGACCCGGCCACCGGCCAGGTCAGCGGCACCGTCGACTTCGCGTCCGAGGCCGACGTCGACCAGGCCGTCGAGGCCGCGGCGACCGCGTGGCAGAGTTGGCGCTCGACGTCGCTGACCAAACGCGCCACCGTGCTGTTCGCGTTCCGCGAACTGCTCAACCAGCGCAAGGGTGACCTGGCCGCGATCGTCACCGCCGAGCACGGCAAGGTGCTGTCCGACGCCGAGGGCGAGGTGCAGCGGGCGCTGGAGTCCGTCGAGTTCGCGTGCGGCATCCCGCAGCTGCTCAAGGGCGAGTACAGCGAGAACGCGTCCACGAGGGTCGACGTCTACTCGATCCGGCAGCCGCTGGGCGTCGTGGGGATCATCTCGCCGTTCAACTTCCCCGCGATGGTGCCGCTGTGGTTCGCGCCCAACGCCATCGCGTGCGGCAACACGGTGATCCTCAAGCCGAGCGAGAAGGACCCGTCGGCGGCGAACTTCGTGGCCGAACTGTGGGCCGAGGCCGGGCTGCCGGCCGGCGTGTTCAACGTCGTGCACGGCGACAAGGTGGCCGTCGACCGCATCCTGGACCACCCGACCGTGAAAGCGGTGTCGTTCGTCGGTTCCACGCCGATCGCGAAGTACGTCTACAGCCGCGGCACCGGCACCGGCAAGCGCGTGCAGGCGCTGGGCGGCGCGAAGAACCACATGGTGGTGCTGCCCGACGCCGACATCGACCTGGCCGCCGACGCGGCCGTGTCCGCCGGGTTCGGGTCGGCGGGGGAGCGGTGCATGGCGATCTCCGTGGTCGTGGCCGTCGACCCGACCGGTGACGACCTGGTCGCCGCGATCCGCGAGCGGATGGCGAAACTGCACGTCGGCGACGGGCGGCGGCCGGGCTGCGAGATGGGCCCGCTGGTGACCGGCGCGCACCGGGACAAGGTGGTGTCCTACCTGGACACCGGCGTCGCCGAGGGCGCCGCGCTCGCCGTGGACGGCCGTGGCCACGACATCGACGGCGACACGGCCGGTTTCTGGCTCGGCCCGACCCTGTTCGACCACGTCCAGCCGGCCATGTCGGTCTACACCGACGAGATCTTCGGACCGGTGCTGTCCGTCGTCCGGGTCGCCGGTTACGACGAGGCGCTGGACCTGGTGAACGCGAACCCGTACGGCAACGGCACCGCCATCTTCACCAACGACGGCGGCGCGGCCCGGCGGTTCCAGAACGAGGTCGAGGTCGGCATGGTCGGCGTGAACGTGCCGATTCCGGTGCCGGTGTCGTACTACTCGTTCGGCGGGTGGAAGGACTCCCTGTTCGGCGACTCGCACGCGTACGGCCCGGACGGCATCCACTTCTTCACCCGGAACAAGGTCGTGACCAGCCGCTGGCTCGATCCGTCACACGGAGGGGTGAACCTGGGTTTCCCCCGGAACACATGACCGTTGAACAGTTGGTCGACGCGTTCTACCAGCGGGCGTGGAACCGCTGGGACGACAGCGCGGTCGACGAGTTGCTGGCACCGGACTTCACATTTCGGGGGTCGCTCGGTGACCAGGTGTCGGGTCGGGCCGGTTGGCGCGGCTACCGGGACGTGATTCGCGCCGCCGTGCCCGACTTCCACAACGAGGTGGTCGACCTCGTCGTGTCCGGTGACCGTGCCGCCGCCCGGCTGCGCTACACCGGGCACCACGAGGGCGTCCTGCTCGGCGTCCAGGGCAGCGGCGCCCCCATCGAGTACTCGGGCGCGGCCTTCTTCACGGCTGTCGGCGGGCAGTTGGCGGACGCCTGGGTGCTGGGTGACCTGGAGGGGCTGCGGCGGCAGCTGCGGTGAAATTTTCAGCTCCGGAAAGCGGTTTCGGCTGGCCCGGGCCGCTCGGCATACCGTTCGCTTGAACACCAAGCTCGCAGGTACCTAGTTTCTTGACCGGTCATGAGCCCAAGACGCTCAGCCTCTGGACATCGCTGTCGTGAGGAGCACCGGATGAAACTCAATCTCTTACGTGGCAACGGTCCCGCCGGCATCCGCCGAGGCGTGGCCATTGCCGCCGCCCTGTTGACGGGGGCGGGGGTGATCGTGTTCGCCGGGCAGGCCAGCGCCCTGACACCGGCGGCCACCGGTTGCTCCGTCACCTACACCGTCACGTCACAGTGGAACACCGGGTTCGGCGTGGACATCAAGGCGACCAACCTCGGCTCACCGCTGTCCACCTGGACGCTGACGTATTCCTACGCCGGCAACCAGACCCTGCAATCCGGCTGGAACGGCACGTGGACCCAGTCGGGCAAGAACGTGACCGTCAACAGCGTCTCGTGGAACGCCAGCCTCGGCACCGGCGCCACCGTCGACATGGGCGCGAACTTCAACTACAGCGGCACGAACACGGCGCCGACGTCGTTCAGCCTCAACGGTGTCACGTGCACCGGCTCCGGCGGTGGCGGCGGCACGACGACCACCACCACGACGACCACCACGACGACCACGACCACCACCGGCGGTGGCGGTGGCGGCACCGGGCACGTGGCCGACCCGTTCACCGGCGCGGTCCCGTACCTCAACCCCGACTACGTCAGTGAGGTCAACGCACAGGCGTCGGCCGACGGCAGCTCGGCGGAAGCCGCGGTCGCGAAGTACCCGACGGCGATCTGGCTGGACACCATCTCGGCCATCGCGGGCGGTGGCTCCACCGGCCGCACCGGTCTACAGGCACAGTTGGACAACGCGCTCACCAAGACGTCGTCCCCGGAGACCGTGGAGATCGTGGTCTACGACCTGCCCGGCCGGGACTGCGCCGCGCTGGCGTCCAACGGTGAGATCCCGGCGACCCAGGCCGGCCTGACGGAGTACGAGTCGCAGTACATCGACCCGATCGCGTCGATCCTGTCGCAGGCCAAGTACGCCAACAGCAACCTGCGGATCGTCGCGGTCATCGAACCGGACTCGCTGCCCAACGTGGTGACGAACCAGAGCATGTCGGCCTGCCAGACGGCGACGCCGTTCTACGAGCAGGGCATCACGTACGCGTTGAACAAGCTGCACGCGATCCCCAACGTGTACAACTACCTGGACATCGCGCACTCGGCGTGGCTGGGCTGGCCGAACAACATGTCGCAGACGCCGAACGTCTACAAGACGGTCGTCAACGGCACCACGGCCGGTTACAACAGCATCGACGGTTTCATCAGCGACACGGCGAACTACACGCCGACGCAGGAACCGTTCCTACCCAACCCGACGCTGCAGGTCGGCGGCCAACCGCTGGACTCGGCGTCCTTCTACCAGTACAACCCGACGTTCGACGAGCTGACCTACGACACCCAGATGTACAACACGCTGGTGTCGGCCGGCTTCCCCAGCAGCAAGAAGTTCCTGATCGACACGTCCCGCAACGGCTGGGGTGGCCCGGGCCGGCCGACCAGCCTGAACAGCAGCCCCACGACGCCACAGGCGTACGTGATGGCGAACAAGGTGGACCAGCGGCCGTTCCGCGGCGACTGGTGCAACCAGAACAACGCAGGCATCGGTGCCCGCCCCCAGGACCAGCCACTGGGCGCGTCCAGCCCGATCCTGGCCTACGTGTGGATCAAGCCCCCGGGTGAGTCGGACGGCGACTACCCGAGCGGCTCGCACACCCACGGCGACCCGCACTGCGACCCGAGCGGCACCAACACGGACGGCAACGGAGGCACGTACGGCACGGGTTCGATCCCGGGCTACGACGTCGCGGCCGGCCAATGGTTCGCGGCGGAGTTCAAGATGCTGGTGGCCAACGCCTACCCGGCGATGTCGTAACAGCCGGCAGAGCACCGGCCCCGTCCGCGAGAACGCTCGCGGGCGGGGCCGTGTCACGCATGACCACGCCCTCGTCCCGGCGCGCCCCGCCGCCCGCCGGACGAACGCGAGAACGGGCGAACAGGACCCAACCGCAGGCCACCGGACGGACGCGAGTCGCGCGCCAACTGGCGTGCGCCAGCCACGGGCGGACCGGCGAAC
>DASZXM010000186.1:0-12847 GCA_035546415.1 Pseudonocardiaceae bacterium | reverse complement strand
GCCTGGCGGGGCTCGGTGGCTTGGCCCGGCTCGGGGGGCCCACCCGGTTCGGGGGGCCGGCCCGGCTTGTGGGGCTGGTCTGGTTTGCGGACGTGTTGCGGCTCCGGAGGTTGTTGCGGCTCGGAGGGCTAATCCGGTTTCGGGGACAGGCTCGGCTTGGAGGACTGGTCCGGCTGGGGGGAGTGTCGCGTGACCGCCGGGTCCACCACCTCCGTGCCGGGCGTTGGGGCGCTGCGGCAGGTTGGGCGGTTGGCGTCGTTGGGCTGGGAGGTGCTTCGGTACATTCCTCGTCGGCCGTTCCAGTTTCGGGAGTTCATTCAGCAGTCCTGGTTCTTTGCCAGCGTGACGATTCTTCCCACCGCGCTCGTCGCCATTCCCTTCGGTGCCGTCATTTCCTTGCAACTCGGGTCTCTCACCAAGCAGATCGGTGCTCAGTCGTTCACCGGCGCGGCCAGCGCGCTGGCGATCATTCAGCAGGCCAGTCCGCTGGTGACCGCCCTGCTCGTGGCCGGTGCCGGTGGGAGTGCCGTGTGTGCGGACATCGGGGCGCGCACGATCCGCGAGGAGATCGACGCCATGGAGGTGCTGGGGATTTCGCCGATCCATCGGATCGTCGTTCCCCGGGTGTTGGCCGCCATGCTCGTGTCGATTCTGCTCAACGGGTTGGTGTCCGTTGTCGGCGTGCTCGGTGGCTATTTCTTCAACGTGATCATGCAGGGGGGCACTCCGGGTGCCTACCTGTCGAGCTTCAACGCGCTCGCTCAACTGCCCGACCTGTGGATCAGTGAGGTCAAGGCGCTCATCTACGGGTTTCTCGCCGGGATCGTCGCCGCCTACCGCGGGCTCAATCCCGCCGGTGGGCCCAAGGGCGTCGGTGACGCCGTCAACCAGGCCGTCGTGATCACGTTCATGTTGCTGTTCCTGGTGAACGTCGTCCTCACCGCGATCTACTTGCAGATCGTGCCGGCGAAGGGAATGTGATGGCGGCACCGACGAAGGACTGGAACTCGCCGGTCGCCGAACGGGCGCTGTTGGTCGCCGCCGCACCGTTCAACGCGTTGGAGATGATGGGGCGGCAGCTGTCGTTCTACGTGCGGGCCCTCGTGTGGGCCCCGCGCACCATCCGCCGTTACCGCAAGGAGACCGCGCGGCTGCTCACCGAGGTCAGTTTCGGTTCCGGCGCGCTGGCCGTGATCGGCGGGACGCTGGGCGTCATGGTCGGGATGACGTTCTTCACCGGCACGATCGTCGGTCTCCAGGGGTACGCGTCGCTCAACCAGCTCGGTACGTCCGCGCTCACCGGGTTCATCTCCGCCTACTTCAACACCCGCGAGGTGGCACCGCTGTCGGCCGGGCTGGCCCTGTCGGCGACCGTCGGCTGTGGGTTCACCGCCCAGCTCGGCGCGATGCGTATCTCCGAGGAGATCGACGCGTTGGAAGTGATGGGCATCCCGAGCCTGCCGTACCTGGTGACGACCAGGGTGATCGCCGGCGTGACAGCGGTGATTCCGCTGTACATCGTCGGGCTGCTGTCGTCCTATCTGGCGTCCCGCGAGGTGACCGTGCTGTTCTACGGGCAGTCGGCAGGCACGTACGACCACTACTTCCACCTGTTCCTGCCGCCCACCGACGTGCTGTGGTCGTTCCTCAAGGTGATCGTGTTCAGCGTCGTGATCATCCTGGTGCACTGCTACTACGGCTACAAGGCCACCGGCGGACCGGCCGGTGTCGGCGTCGCCGTGGGCCGGGCCGTGCGCGCCGCGATCGTCATCCAGACCGTGCTGGACTTCTTCCTCAGCCTCGCCATCTGGGGATCGACGACGACCGTGAGGCTCGCCGGATGAGGAGTGAACGCGCGACCAGGATCCGGTACCAGCTGCTCGGTCTGGTGCTGCTGGCCGTCGTCGCGCTGTTCTTCACCGTCACAGTCGCCGCCTACAAGCAGGATTTCACCCCCGTCGTGCACGTCACGCTGGACGCCGACCACACCGGCAACCAGTTGGACACCGGCGCGGACGTGAAGATCCGCGGTCTCGTCGTCGGCGAAGTGCGGTCCATCAGTTCCGACGGCGGTGGTGCCGTGCTCGACCTGGCGCTGCAACCGGACAAGGTGCACCTCATCCCGACCAACGTCACCGCCGAGCTGCTGCCCAAGACGCTGTTCGGCGAACGCTACGTCGACCTGGTCCTGCCGGCCCGGCCGGCCACCGCGCACCTGACGTCCGGCTCGGTGATCGACCAGGACCACAGCAGCACGTCCATCGAGGTGGAGAAGGTCCTCGACGACCTGATGCCGCTGCTGCAGGCCGTCCAACCGCAGAAACTGGCCGCCACGCTGGACGCCATGTCCACCGCCCTGTCCGGCCGTGGCGCACAACTGGGCCGGACGCTCGTGTCGCTGAACAGCTACCTGGACCGGATCAACCCGTCGCTGCCCGACCTGAACGCCGACATCAGGAGCTTCGCGGCTGTCGCGAAGACCTACGACCAGGCGGCACCGCGGCTGCTCGACGCGCTGTCCGAGCTGACGACGACCAGCAGGACGCTCGTCGCCGAGCAGGCCAACCTGCGCACGTTCTTCGGCACCGTCACCACCGCGAGCGACGACCTGTCCGACTTCCTGTCGGTCAACGAGAACAACCTGATCGGCCTGACCGCGACCAGCACACCGACGCTGAACGTGTTGGCCCGGTACGCACCGGAGTACCCGTGCCTGTTGAAGAACCTCGTCGACGCGATCCCGGACGAGGACCACGCGTTCGGCAAGGGCACCGATCATCCCGATTCCGGCCAGTTCACCATCGTCATCGCGGCCAGCCGCGGCAAGTACCGGCCGGGCGTGGACACCCCGCGCTACGACGACGACCGTGGCCCGCGCTGCTACCCGCGCACCCTGGCGCCCAACCGGTTCCCGCAGTATCCGCCCGACGGTGGCCCGGTGAACGACGGGTCCACGCACTCCGCGCCGCCGAACGGCACGTGGGACGGCAACATTCAGGACCTGCTGTCCGGCGCGACCACCACACAGTCCACGGCCACGTCGGCGGCCGTGCCGCAGGTCGCCAACTCGGCCACCGAACGGCAGCTGATCGACACGCTGCTGGGCCCGCAGTTGGGCGTCATGCCCACTGACGTGCCCGGTTGGGCGAGCATGCTGGTCGGCCCGATCTACCGGGGTACGGAGGTGAACACTCGGTGAGGAACTTCGTGGCCCCGCTCATCAAGATCAGCGTGTTCGCCGTGGTCACGGTCCTGTTGACCGGGGTGCTCGCGCTGACGATCGCGAACAGCCAGCTCGGCCCGACCGACGGCTACGGCGCCCTGTTCACCGACGCCACCGGGCTCAACGTCGGCGACGACGTGCGCATCTCGGGCGTCAAGGTGGGCAGCGTGACGTCGATCGGCGTGGTGAACCACAACACCGCGCGGGTCGGCTTCGCCGTCGACGCGAACCGGAAGCTGCCCGCGTCGGTCACGGCCACCATCAAGTACCGCAACCTCGTCGGCCAGCGCTACCTCTCGCTGGGCACCGACGTCGGCGACCTGAACGCCACGCTCGCCCCGGGCGCGACGATCCCGTTGTCCCGCACCGAACCCGCGCTCAACCTGACCGTCCTGTTCAACGGGTTCAAACCGCTCTTCCAGGCGCTGAACCCGGACGACGTGAACAAGCTCGCCTACGAGATCATCCAGGTCCTGCAGGGCGAGGGCGGCACCGTCGACGACCTGCTCGCGCACACCGCGTCGCTCACGTCCACGATCGCCGAGAAGGACCAGGTGATCGGCCGGACCATCGACAACCTGAACAGGGTCCTGGGCACGGTCAGCCAGAACGCGCCGGAGATGTCCGACCTCATCGCACAGCTCCAGGAACTCGTGTCCGGCCTGGCCGCGCAACGGCAACCGGTCGGTGACGCCATCAGTGCGCTGGACGGCCTCACCAACGCCACGGCCGGCCTGCTGACCCAGGCACGGCCGCCGCTGCGGCAGGACATCACGCAGTTGGGCAACGTCGCCAGGACGCTGAGCGACAACTCCGACCTGGTGCAGCACTTCGTGCAGTTCCTGCCGACGAAGCTGGAGCTGCTCACCCGGACGGTCAGCTACGGCAGCTGGTTCAACTACTTCGCGTGCAGTCTCACCGGCACGGTCGGCATCTCGGCGCTGGACATCCACGTGCCGGTCCTGCCGCTGCCCGCTACCGAACGCCCGGCGAGGTGTGGCCCGTGACGCCGTTGAAGGAACGCAACCAGGCGACCGTCGGCGTCGTCACGCTGGTGGTGATCGCACTGGCCGTGCTCGCCTCGTTCTACTCCGACGAACTGCCGATCATCGGCGGCGGCACCTCCTACACCGCGTACTTCACCGAGTCCGCCGGGCTGGTGTCGGGCAACGAGGTGCGCGTGGCGGGGGTGAAGGTCGGCAAGGTGACGAGCGTGGCACTGGCCCGCAACCAGGTGCGGGTCGACTTCGAGGTGAAGGACACGTGGGTCGGCAACCAGAGCGTCGTGTCCATCCAGATCAAGACCCTGCTCGGCGAGAAGTACCTGGCCATCGACGACGAGGGCACGGCCCCGCAGAACCCCAACCAGGCCATCCCACGCGACCGGACGATCTCGCCGTTCGACATCACCGACGCCGTGAACCAACTGGCGACCACCGTCGACGACATCGACACCGACCAGCTGTCACAGAGCTTCGAGGTCATCGCCGACACGTTCAAGAACAGCTCGCAGGGCATGAAGTCCACGCTCGCCGGCCTGGAGTCGCTGTCCAGGACGATCTCGTCGCGGGACGCCGAACTGAGCCGGCTGCTGTCCGACACCACCGTGGTCAGCACGACCCTGGCCAACCGGGACGCCCAGTTCCAGAAGCTGCTCGCCGACGGGAA
This sequence comes from Pseudonocardiaceae bacterium, assembly GCA_035546415.1. Classification (GTDB taxonomy): domain Bacteria; phylum Actinomycetota; class Actinomycetes; order Mycobacteriales; family Pseudonocardiaceae; genus DATEPR01. The sequence goes on along the minus strand of DASZXM010000186.1, from coordinate 7,956 downwards.
CCTGCTGCTACAGACGTTGCAGGCCAAGCGGGACGCCGTGACCGGGCTGCTCACCGGCACGCAGCAGCTGTCCGCCGAACTGACCGGCCTGGTGGCCGACGACCAGGCCAGGCTCACGCCCGCGCTGAACGACCTGAAGGTCGTGACCGACATCCTGGAACGCAACCAGGCCGACCTGAACCGCGGCCTGAAGGACCTGGCGCCGTTCGTGCGGCTGTTCACCAACACCGTGGGCAACGGCCGCTGGTTCGACGGCTACTTCTGCGGCCTGCTGCCGCCACCGGTGATCACCAAGGTGTTCCAGTCCAACCCGGAGGGCTGTTCACCGCCGATCGCCGAACCGAACCTGAACGGGGGTGGCTGACCCGTGGTGCGGACCCGGCAGGGCCAGGATCTGGCCCGGATCGTGGCGATCGTGTGCGTGTTCGGCCTGCTGCTGGCCGGCGCGCTGTGGTGGATCCTGCGCGACGCGGGTGGCACGCGGATCACCGCGTACTTCACCAAGACCGTCGGCGTCTACTCCGGATCGGACGTGCGGGTGCTGGGCATCAAGGTCGGCACCGTGGACGACGTCGCGCCGCAGGGCGGTGACGTGCGCGTCGACATGACCGTCGACTCGGGCGTGGACATCCCGTCCGGTGCACAGGCCGTCGTCGTCGCACCGAGTCTGGTGTCCGACCGGTACGTGCAGCTCGTGCCCGCCTACGCGGGCGGCCGGGTCCTGGCCAGCGGCGCGGTGATCCCGCTGTCCCGCACGGCGACCCCGGTCGAGCTGGACGACCTGTATGCCAGCCTGGACAAGCTCGCCACCGCGCTGGGACCGAACGGCGCCAACAAGAACGGCGCCCTGTCCGACGTGCTGAACACGGCAGCCGCCAACCTGGACGGCAACGGCCAGCAGATCGCCGACACCATCAAACAGCTCTCCGCGGCCGCCGACACCGTCGCCGACGCGAAGGGCAACCTGTTCGCCACCGTCGACGCGCTGAACAAGTTCACCCGGACACTGGCCACCAGCGACGGCCAGGTGCGCGGCTTCGAGAACAAGCTCGCCGACGTCACCGGCTACCTGGCCGCCGACCGGGAGGACCTCGGCGCCGCGCTCAGCGCGCTGACCACGGCCCTGACCCAGGTGCAGGGCTTCGTGCGGGACAATTCGGCCGCCCTGGAGGCCAACGTGCACAACTTGGCCGGCATCACGCAGGCCCTGGTCGACCAGCGGGCGGCGCTCGCGGAGGTGCTCGACGTGGCACCGCTGGGCGCTTCCGGGCTGCTCAATTCCTACGACGCGGCGTCCGGCGCGTTCGACGTGCGCGGCGACCTCAACGAGCTGACGTACCCGCCGATCGAGATGGTGTGCCGACTGCTGAAGGCGTCCACCCCGGCCAATCTGCCGGCGTTCCTGACCCAGGCGTGCGGCAAGCTCGCGCCGCTGCTGGACGGCACGCTGAAACTGCCGTCCATCGCCGAGAGCATCGGTGATCTCCAGTCCGGCAAGCTGCCACCGCTGCCGCTGCCGGTCGCCAGCACGCTGTTCGGGGGGAGCGGGTCATGAACAGGTGGTCGCTCGTTGCCGTGGGTGCTGTGGTGTGCGTCGGCGTCGCCGGCTGCGGCTCCGGTGGGTTCTCCGGGCTGTACGGGGCGCCGCTGCCCGGTGGCGCGGATCTGGGACCGCACCCGTACACCGTGGTCGCCGACTTCTCCGACGTGCTGGACCTGGTACCGCAGGCCAGCGTGAAGGTCAACGACGTCGCCGTGGGTCGCGTGGACAAGATCGACCTGGCCGCGGACGACAAGACCGCCATGGTCACGATGTCCGTCAACGGGGACGTGCACCTGCCGGCCGACGCGGACGCCGAGCTGCGCCAGTCCAGCCTGCTGGGCGAGAAGTACGTCGAACTCGTCGCACCCGACAACGGCACCGGGACACTGGCGAACGGCGCTGTGATCCCGTTGTCCCGCACCAACCGCAGCCCCGAGATCGAGGAGGTGCTCGGTGCGCTCTCGCTGTTGCTCAACGGTGGTGGCATCGCGCAGATCCAGAACATCGTGAAGGAGCTGAACTCCGCGCTGTCGGGCAACGAACCGGAGCTACGCGCACTGTTGTCCAACGTGGACAAGACGGTGACCGATCTGGACGGTCAGCGCGGTGAGATCGTCGACGCGATCCAGTCCCTGGACCGGTTGTCCGCCACACTGGCCGCGCAGACCGGGCAGATCGACAACGCGCTGAAGAACCTCGCGCCCGGTATCGCGGTCCTCAACGCGCAGCGCGACGAACTCGTCGGGATGCTCAACTCGCTGGACAAGCTGTCCGGTGTCGCCGTGGACACAGTGGACAAGACGCAGCGGGAGCTGGTGACGGACCTGAAACAGCTCGCGCCGACGCTGACCCAACTGGCCAAGGCGGGCGACAACCTGCCGAAGTCGTTGCAGGTACTGGTCACCTACCCGTTCACCGACTACACGGTGAACGACGTCAAGGGCGACTACTTCAACGCGGACGTCACGTTCGACCTCGACCTGTCCAGTGTCCTGTCCGACATCGCCAACTCCAGCACCCCGGTGGTCCCGTTGCCGGACACCATTTCCGGCTCGGCGGGTCAGTCGCCGCTGCCGGCCGTCACCACGCCGTCCCCGCCGAAGTCGGCCACCCAGGACCCGCTCACCGGCCTGCTCACCCTCCTGCTGGGCGGTGGTGGCAAATGATCACCACCCGGATGCGTGTGCAACTGGTCGTCTTCGTGCTGATCGCGGTCGCCGGGATCGCCTACGCCGGTGGCGCCTACGCGGGTCTGGGCCGGCTGTTCGGCATCCACGGCTACGTGGTGAAAGTGCAACTTGCAGATTCGGGCGGCATCTTCGTCAACGGTGAGGTGACCTACCGTGGCGTCACGGTCGGCCGGATCGCGGCCCTCGATCTCACGCCGACCGGCGTCGAGGCCGACATCGACATGGACTCCTCCGCGCCGGCCATCCCGGCCAGTTCCCGGGCCGTCGTCGCCGACCGGTCGGCCGTCGGCGAGCAGTACATCGACCTGGAACCGCCGAACGACGACGGGCCGATGCTGCACGACGGCTCCGTCATCCCGCAGCGGCAGACGTCCATCCCGATCGCACCGCAGACACTCCTGGTCGACCTGGACCGGCTGGCCGCCAGCGTGCCGACCGGGTCACTGCGCACGGTCGTCGACGAACTCGGCACCGCGTTCCAGGGTGAGGGTCCTGACCTGGGCAAACTCCTCGACGCGGCCAGTTCGCTGACGCGGACGGCCACCCAGCACCTGCCGCAGACCACCGGCCTGCTGGCCGACGGCCGGACCGTCCTGGCCACCCAGCAGGCCGAGGGCGACCAGCTGATCTCGTTCAGCGGCAGCCTGAACCAGCTCGCCGACCAGCTCCGCACATCCGACGGCGACATCCGCAAGCTGATCACCGAGGCACCGGGCGTGGCACAGCAGGTCGACTCGATCCTGCGCGCCTCCGGCAACGGCCTCGGCGTGGTGTTCGCCAACATGCTGACTACGGCACGCATCACGGCCACCCGCACCAAGTCGCTCACGCAGGCGCTCGTCGAGTACCCGATCGCGTCGGCCATCGGCCAGAGCGCGTCCCCGGACGGCACCGGCCACCTCGGCTTCGTGCTCGACTTCTTCGACCCGATGCCGTGCACCAAGGGTTACGAAGGCACGACGCAGCGACCCGGAAACGCAGTGAGCGACACCACACCGGTCAACGACAATGCCTACTGTGCGCTGCCCGCACAGACCGGAGTGGACGTCCGCGGTTCGAACAATGCGCCATTCGGTGGCGTGCCGCAGGAAGTTTCGCCGCCCCACTCCGGAACCGGTTCCACCGGGGTGTCCACTGTGTCCCCGGCCGGCACCGTGCTTCCCGGAACCGCCCTCACCCCGGTGAACCTGGCCACCCTGCTCGGGTTAACCGGTCAAGGCAAGTAGTCGACGAACAAGCCGCCGACCTGGTCAAATCCACCGGATTCGACCAGGTCGGCGGCTTGTCTGGGATCAGTTCAGTTCCGCGAGCAGAGCTTCGCGCTGGCGCTGGCCGAGGCCAGCCACCCGGCGCTCCTCGGGGATGCCGGCCTTGGCCAGCAGGGCGGTCACCTTGGCCGGCCCGTAACCGGGCAGGGCCTTGACCAGCTGGGCCACCTTGGTCTTGCCGACCACACTGTCTTCCTTGGCACGGGCAAGGACGCCGGAGATGGTCTCCTTGCCGTCCTTGATGTCGGCCAGCAGCTTCGTGCGGGCCTGCCTGGCCTCGGCGGCCTTGGCCAGCGCAGCCTGGCGCTGCTCGGGGGTCAGGTTAGGGAGAGCCACTCGTCGTCTTCCTTCCATTCAGGACAGTCCATCCACGCGTGACACGCGTCGCTGGACCCCCATCATGACGGTTCGCAGCGGATCTGCCCATCAGCGACACGTCGGTTTCCCGCCCTGAGCTGGCAGGATAGGGGGCTCCGTGAGGGTATTCAGCCACTCTGAGTGGTCGTTGCCCCGGTCGGGTAGCCACCGGTCGCGGTGAGTGAATGCTGTGTGCCCGCTGTGGGTAACGCCGTTCGCGACGACTTGTCACATACGGGTGGACGGTCCCGAGTGGATCCTGTGTCAGGATGCCACTCGTTGCCGACCGAGTACCGAGCGTGCTCCCGGCGGCGGTGGCGGATTCCGACCAGGTGGCGGGGGCGAGGTGGCGGCGACGCGTACGGGCATGGGCGCGGTGCTGGCGGTGGGCGAGTTCCGTGCTCTCTGGCTGGCCGAGGCCATCTCCATCGCCGGTGACCAACTGGCGAAGGTGGCCCTGTCGCTGGCCGTCTACAGCCGGACCGGTTCGGCCCTGTGGTCCGCTGTCGTCTACGCACTGAGCTTCCTGCCCGCGCTGGCCGGCGGCCTCGGCCTGGCACACCTGGCCGACCGCTACCCGCGACGCAGCGTCATGGTCGTCGGCTCGGCGTTGCAGGCGCTGCTCGTCGGTGTGATGTCGGTCCCCGGTATGCCGTTGGCCGCGATGTGCGCACTGCTCGTCGGGGTCGGCGTGGCCCAGGCGCCGACGCTGGCCGCGCAGAACGCGATCACCCGGGACGTGTTCGGTGAGGACGAGCCGTTCTACCGCAGTCAGGACATCCGGGGCATCACGACCAATACGGTCATGCTGCTCGGCCTGGCCACCGGCGGCCTGCTCGTCGTGGCCGTCGGTTCGTCGGTGGCGCTGTTGATCGACGCGGGCACGTTCGTCCTGGCCGCGGCCCTGGTCCGGCTGTTCGTCCGGGACCGGCCCGCGGTCGCGCGCACCGAGCACATGTCCTGGCTGGCCGGCCTGCGGTACGTGTCCGGCGAGCCCCGGCTGCGCATCCTGTTGTGGCTGTCCTGGCTGGTCGGCCTGGCCGTCGTCCCCGAAGGCCTCGCGCCGCCGCTGGCCGTCCAGTTGGATGCCCCGCACAGCGCGGTCGGCTGGCTGCTGGCCGCCGATCCGCTCGGCTACGTCGTCGGCACCTTTCTGTTGTCCCGGTACGTGCCGACGGAGACGCGGCAGCGCTGGCTCGGCGCGCTGGCCACGGCATCGGTCCTGGTTCTGGTCCTGTTCGTGTTCCGGCTGCCGCTGGCCGGGGCGCTCGCGCTGCTGGCCGTGGCGGGCGCGACGGGCGCGTACCAGATCACGGTGGGGGCGAGCTTCATCAGCTGGGTGCCCAACGAGGTGCGGGGCAGCGCGTACGGCGTGGCGCGCACCGGGCTGCGGGTCGCGCAGGGCATCGGTGTCGCGGCGGGCGGCGCGCTCGCGCAGGCCATCGGCTCGGCCCGCGGCGCGATCGTCATCGCCGGACTGGTCGGTGTCGCGCTGGCCGTGCCGGCGATGGTCGCCTGGCAACGGCGGTACCGTGGGGACCAGACGAAACACCGTGAGTGAGGCGGCTGCCACCGAACGCGGTCGATGGCACGAATCGACGTCGTGTGGCGATAAGCGTCACAACAACACGTCGACGTTCCGTGGAAGGGGGCGGGCAGACCATGGCACTCATTCGAGGGCGCGGTCGGACGTCACCTCGGAACAACGACAGCGCGGAGCGGATCAGTAGTCACGGTCACGCATCGCGCACACCTCCCGGAAACGATCGGACGGATGGAGAACGAGGCAACGGGCTCAGTAGTCGCGGTCGCGCATCGACGGCACCTCCTGGGGATGGCCTGGCGGCGGGGGATCGGGCCGGCGAGTTCAGTAGTCGCGGTCGCGCATCGACGGCACCTCCTGGGAATGACCTGGTGACAGGGGAGCAAACCGGCGAGTTCAGTAGTCGCGGTCAACCATCGGTGGCACCTCCTGCCGGTGACGAGCGGTCCGGGGTCGGCGGGTCGGTCAGTAGTCGCGGTCGGACACTGTCGACACCTCCTCTGCGCGGCGTGCAGCGGTCGCCGGCCGGGCAGCGCCCCGCGCCGGACCAGGCGATCCGCATGGACACCGCGTCGACTGTGCGGCGGTTGGCTGGGCACATTGTCGCTCGTGGAGCCCGTTTGTGGCAGGGGGCGTGGCCCACGGTGCGCTATCCGGGCAGGTGGGCGCTGTGGGCGGAGCCCCTGCCGGCGATCGCGTACACGCTCGGCGTCGAACTGGTGGTGGTCGCCGGCATCGTCGCCGTGCTCGTGCTGGGCGCCGCGCCGGCCGGTCCGGACTGGGTGCGGTTCGGGATTCTGCTCGGCTTCGCGAGTGTCCACATGTTCCTGTCCCGGCGGCAGGAGGAGACGCGCCGCAACCGGATGGACACCGTGCACATCGACCTGACGTCGATCTGGACATTCGGGGCGGCCCTGGTGTTGCCGCTGCCGCTGGCGCTGTTGTGCGTCGTGGCCGTGCGGTTCCAGCGGTGGTTCGTGGCGCGGCGGCCGCTGTACCGGTTCGTGTTCGCCACGGTGGTCATCGTGGCGTCCGTGCTGGCCGTGCACGGCGTGCTGGACGCCTCCGGTGGGCCGGTGTTCGCCGACATGACGATGGCCGGCTCGGCGCGGGACTTCCTGATCGCCGCGGCCGCGGGCGTCGCGTACGTCCTGGTGCCGATCCTGCTGGTCGGCACGGCCGTCGTGCTGCACAGCAAGCGGCCCAGCCTGGCGACGGCCGTCGGCAGTTGGTACGACAACGGCCTGGAGGCCATGACCGTCGCCCTGGGCATGGTGACCGCGGTCCTGTTGTTCCACTCGCCGCTGGTGCTCGTCGTCATGGTCGTCATCGGTGTGCTGGGCAACCGGCTCACCGAGATCCGCCAGCTCCAGGTCGACGTGCGCACCGACTCCAAAACCGGCCTGCTGAACATGCGCGGCTGGCGGGAGGCCGCCGTCAAGGAACTGGCCCGCGCCGACCGCACCCGCGCGCCGGTCGGCGTGCTCATGGTCGACCTCGACCACTTCAAGCAGATCAACGACACGTGGGGCCACCCCGCCGGTGACGACATGCTGCTCGCCGTCGCCAACGTGCTGCGCACCGAGACCCGCCCGGCCGACGTCGTCGGCCGGTTCGGCGGCGAGGAGTTCGTCCTGCTCCTGCCGGACACCGACGGTGACGACTCGGTGGCCGCCGCCGAGCGCATCCGGGTGCGTGTCGCCGCCCTGACCGTGATCAGCACCGACAAGCGCGGTGGGCCCGCGGTGATCAGCGGCCGGACGACGTCGATCGGCGTCGCGGTGCGACCGTGGCACGCGCACACCCTGCCCGACCTGCTGCAGGCCGCCGACGCCGCCGTGTACGCGGCGACGGTGGGCGGCCGGGACCAGGTGCGGATGGCAGGCGCCGACGGTGACGACCCGGGCACGTCCCGGGGACTAGCATCCTGATCAGTCCTGATCAGTCCGACGATGCCGTCGAGGAGTGGATGCCAGGTGGGTTCGACAGAGCTGTTCCGTGCGGCGAGGGACTTCCTGCTGGACCATCGGGACGATTACGACACCGCCTACCGGG
>DASZXM010000185.1:0-3030 GCA_035546415.1 Pseudonocardiaceae bacterium | reverse complement strand
GAACTCGGCACGTTCGCTGGGCACGTGGGGCAACCGGGCCGCCGGCACGCTCGTCCTGGCCACGCTCACACCGTTCCACCAGGCGTCCGCGCTGGTCCGGCGGCAGCTCGGCGTCCGGGGCAGGCGGCGGGTCCGCGTCCTGCACGGGTACAGCCCGGCGGTGCTCCCCCGACCGGCCGACTGGCCGCCCGGACACGACGTCGTGGGCTACTGGTGGCCGCGGCCGGCGCCGGACTGGTCACCGCCGGCCGAACTGACCGACTTCCTGGCCGCGGGCCCGCCGCCGGTCTTCGTCGGCTTCGGCAGTATGGCAAGCGGCCAGCGCGGCTGGCTCACCGAACTCGCGGTCGACGCGGTGCGCAGGGCCGGCGTCCGGGCCGTGCTGCAGGCCGGGTGGGCCGACCTGCACGACCTGCACGGCCTGGACGACACCGTGTGCGCGGTCGGCGACATGCCGCACGAGTGGTTGTTCCCACAGGTGTCGGCAGTCGTGCACCACGGCGGCGCGGGCACCACCGGAGCCGGGCTGCGCGCCGGGGTGCCGAGCGTGATCACACCGGTCTACGCCGACCAGCCGCTGTGGGGCGCGCGGGTGCACGCCCTGGGCGTAGCCCCCCGGCCACTCCCGCTGCGGCACCTCACAGCGACGGCCCTCGGCGACGCGATCCGCGACGCCTCACACAACGACGCGTACCGCACGGCAGCGACCCGACTGGCCGAACGCATCGCCGGCGAGGACGCCGTCACCCCGGTCGCCGAGGCACTGCGCTAACCCCAACGGCGGAAACCACCCTCACTGTTGATCACCTGCCCCGTGATCCAGGCGGCGTCGTCGGTGACCAGCCACGTGATCAACCGCGCCGGATCGTCCGGGACACCCCACCGGCCCTGCGGAAAATGCTGGCGCACCCGCTCGTGGGCGTCCGGCGGGGCGTAACCCGTGTCGACCGGGCCGGGGTTGACCGTGTTGAGCGTGATGGCCTGGCCGGCGAGTTGGTCGGCCAGTGTCCTGGTGATGGACGCCAACGCGCCTTTGCTTGCGGCGTAGGCGACTTCGGTGGTCATCGGGGCGAGATCCTGGCCGGATGTCAGGAAGACGACCCGCCCGCCGGGGCGCCCGTCGTGCTGCGCGGCGAACGCCTGGGTCAGCAGGATCGTGGCGCGGGTGTTGACCGCCCAGTGCCCGTCCAGCGTGGCGGCGTCCAACTCGCCCAACGCCCCGAAGCCGCTGCGCGCGTGGTTGCAGACGAGGATGTCGACGTGCCCGAACGCGTCCCGCGCGGCGTCGACGAGTCGGGCGGGCGCCAGTGGCTCGGCCAGATCCAGTTCGGTGTCGTGGACCGCCGCGTCCGGGTCGGCGAGCGCTTCGGTCACGCCGTCGACGACGGCCCGCGGACCGGCGGGGTCGGCACCCCAGGGTTGCTCGCGGTCGTGGGGCGCGAAGTGGTGCAGGTACAGGCCGGCGCCCGCGGCCGCCAACCGGCGGGCGACGGCGTAACCGATACCGATTCGCCTGCTGGCACCGGTCACCAGCGCGACCCGCCCGCGCAACGGCATCGGATCGGGCCGCAGTTGTTCAGGGTGCATGATCGCAGTGTCTCCCGGACAGCCACCGGACGCCACGCAATAACGGGCCGGCCGCGGTCGACGTGAAATCCTTCCGCCCCGCGAAAAGTGGAAACCATTCGTCCCGTGCTGCTGCTAATTTCCGAAATGCCGTCACCAAAGGAGGTCGGGGTGCTTTCGGAGGAGAACAACGAGATTCTGACCCGCGTCGGGCCCGGCACACCGATGGGCGAGTTGTTGCGCCGTTACTGGACGCCCGCCCTGATGTCGTTGGAGATCCCCGAGCCGGACTCCCCACCGGTACGCACCCGGCTGCTGGGCGAGAACCTGGTCGCGTTCCGCGACACCGACGGCAAGGTCGGCCTGGTCAAGGAGGCGTGCCCGCACCGGGGAGCGTCGCTGTTCTTCGGCCGCAACGAGGAGTCCGGGCTGCGCTGCCCGTACCACGGCTGGAAGTTCGACACCGAGGGCACGTGCGTCGACATGCCCAGTGAACCGCCGACGAGCACGTTCAAGAACCGGGTGAAGCTCGGCGCGTACCCGGTGCACGAATCCGGCGGAATCGTCTGGGCGTACCTGGGACCGCGCGACACGATGACCCCGTTCCGCGACTTCGGCACCGAGTCATTGCCGGCGAACCGGGTGTACGTCCGCAAGCAGCTGGCGATGTGCAACTGGATCCAGACCATGGAAGGCAACCTGGACAGCGCGCACATCTCGTTCCTGCACCAGTTCGACGGCGCCGCCGACATACCGGACGACGGCACGGACAAGCCGGGCTACCCGTCCAACGCGATGTCCTGGAAGTTCTGGCGGCACGACCGGGCGCCACGCCTGGAGATCCACGACACCTGGTACGGCTACCGGTACGCGGCGATCCGCACGACGCCGAACGACAACACGCACGTCCGCATCACCGACTACTGCGTCCCCTACACGACGATCGTGGCCGCCAACCCGTACACCACCCGGCAGCTGATGATCGTCCCGATCGACGACGAGAACTGCTGGCGGTACAACTTCACCACCCAGGTCGACGCGAACCCGAACGGCTACGGCGGCGAGAACCTCTTCTCGTACGCCCCGTTCGCCACGCCCTTCCTGAACCGGGAGAGCGGCATCACGCCCCGCGAGTACACCGCCGAGAACGACTACCTGATCGACCGCGAGGACCAGCGCACCGCGACCTACAGCGGCATCCGCGACTTCGTGTCGCAGGACTTCATGGTCACCGAGTCGATGGGCCCGATCTACGACCGGACGCAGGAACACCTGGGCTCCACGGACAAGGCCGTGGTCCGGATGCGCAACATCCTGCTGCGGGCGGCGAAGGGCCTGCCCGAGGGTGTCGAACCGCCTGCGCTGGCCACCGGTGACCACGACTTCCGCACGATCCGTTCGGCGGAGAAGATCATCGAGGCCGACGAGGACTGGCGGGTCCTGGGCACCGACGCCGACCCGGTC
>DASZXM010000184.1:0-5280 GCA_035546415.1 Pseudonocardiaceae bacterium | reverse complement strand
GACGACACACTGCACGTGCGGCGCGGCCTGCTCACCACGTCCGCCGTGACGATCGAGGAGGCGCGGCTGCGCGGAGTCGAGGTCCGCGAACCGCTGCTGCTGCGGTTGGGCAGGGGTGCCCGACTGTCGGCGGTAGCCACGGGCCTGCAGAACCGGAACGAGAGCCACCTGCTGGTGCCGCCCGGGCCGATCTCGGTCGTCCACCAGGTCGCGGCGAAGGCGTTGCGCGCCAACGGTTCGCCGACCGACGTGCCGCTGGTCCGGCATCCGGGTCGGGCGTTGCGCCGCAGGCTGCTGCGCGCGGTGCTGCCCCCGTTGGTCCTGGTGCTGGTGCTGTGGCTGGCGCACGTGTGGGGCGGCTGGCCCAACTGGCTGTGGCAGGTCGCGTGTGTGCTGCCGGTGCTCGGCGTGCCGCTGGGCGTGAACCGCTACCGCAACCTCGGCCACACCCTGACCAGCAAATACCTCGTCACGCGGTTCGGTTCACTGGACCGGCGGACGGTCGCGCTACAGCGGGACGGGATCATCGGTTGGAAGGTGCGCCAGTCGTTCTTCCAGCGCCGGGTCGGCCTGGCCACGCTGACGGCCACCATCGCCGCCGGGCGGGGTGCCTACCACGTGTTGGACATCATGGAGTCCGACGCGATCCGGCTCGCCGAGGACGCGGTGCCGGGGCTGCTTGCCCCGTTCGTCACCGAGCAGTAGCGGCAGGCGGGTTAGGCTGCGCGAATGGTAGATCACCTGGTGTGGGTCGACTGCGAGATGACCGGGCTGGATCTGGGCAAGGACGCCCTGATCGAGATCGCGGCCCTCGTCACCGACGCTGACCTCAACGTGCTCGGCGACGGCGTCGACATCGTCATCCACACGGACGACGAGACGCTGGCCGGCATGCCGGACGTGGTGCGCGCGATGCACGAGAAGTCCGGCCTGACCGAGGAGGTGCGCCGGTCCACGGTCACCATGGCCGACGCCGAGGCGCGGGTCCTGGAGTACGTCCGCACGTTCGTCCCCGACCCGCGAACGGCGCCGCTGGCCGGCAACTCGATCGCGACCGACAGGGGCTTCATCGCCCGCGACATGCCCTCACTCGACTCGCACCTGCACTACCGGATGGTCGACGTGTCGTCGATCAAGGAGCTGTGCCGCCGCTGGTTCCCGAGGATCTACTACGCGCAGCCGGAGAAGGGCCTCGCCCACCGCGCGCTGGCCGACATCAAGGAATCCATCCGCGAGTTGGAGTACTACCGCCGCACGGCGTTCGTGCCGCTGCCGGGACCGTCCACCGAGGAGGCGCGCGCGGTGGCGGCCGACCTGCTCCGCGACGCCAAGGACTGACCTGGAGTACCCGTTTCTCGCCCGGCCGGGCAGCACGCTACGATATTGCGGCTGGCTCGGCCGGACGGCCGAACGGCGATGGTGGGTGTAGCTCAGTCGGTAGAGCACTGGGTTGTGGTCCCAGGTGTCGCGGGTTCAAATCCCGTCACTCACCCCACTCGATGACAAACCCCGGTACCTCGTGGTGCCGGGGTTTTGTCGTCCGACCAGCCGTTTTCGCGAACGCAACCGGACGCCGGACGATCATCGACAGGGCTGTGACCAGCCGATTGGGAACGCCAGCGGGCGCTGTGCTAACGTTTCTGCCGTCAGCGGGAGTGACGATCTCCCACCGGCGCCGCTAGCTCAACTGGCAGAGCAGCTGGCTCTTAACCAGCGGGTTCGGGGTTCGAGTCCCTGGCGGCGCACGCAACCCCAGGCCGTACGGTCTGGGGTTTTTGCGTTCCATGATCGCCCCACGCGTTACTCACCGCGGCGTCCGGGATCGCACCCGGACTCGTTTCCATGCGGCGGGCATCGGCGGGCTCGATCACGCGGACATCGACCTGTCGCCCCAGCAGAACCGCCACGACGTCAGGTCCCCGGTCGGGGTGGGCAGTGTCCGGGTCAGCGCCGTGCAGTTCGCCGACCAGCTTGGCTAGTGGCTCGTCAGGCAACCTTGGTCGGGTAATTGGGTCCAGGTTCGGATCGGTGAGTCGGTGGCGAACCCGGACTTGGCCTGGGCTTGTGTGTTGTGCCAGCGGATGTAGGCGTCGATCGCGGCGTTCTGTTCGGGGTGGGTGTGGTGATCGGTGCCGTTGAGCGCGAAGTGCCGCAGCGCAGCGAACTCGGCCTCGATCCAGTTCAACCACGAACTGCAGGTCGGCGTGAACCCCAAACTCGATGTCGTTGTCCACGCACCAAGCGCGGATGGCGGGATGGCGATGCGGGGAGAAGTTATCGCAGACGACATACAACTTCTCCCCAGGCCAGCGGGCCCGCAGGGACTTCAGACGTGCAGAACGGCGAACTCGCGGTGACGTTTCCGGCTCCGGATCCGGTAGTAGATCTTCCCAGTGGCCAGATCCACGCAGACCACGCGGCCGTCGGTGGGCGGTTGAACGCGTGGATCACATCCCGCAGGTAGTCGGCGCTGACCTGCATCAATGAGGTGATGTCGCGGACGGCCCGGCCCTGGCCGGACATCAGCACCACGATCGCGCGTCGTAGTTTGACCGGGTGCAGGGGTCCGCCTGGCCCATCGTCGTCAAGATCGATTACCCGACCAACGATCTTGGTCAAGCCACTAGTTCGTTTAGTGAGACCGTTCCGCGTGCCGAACCCAGCCTAAGATTGTGACGTACAAGGCTAACCGGACACCAGGCAGCCAGCGCATTACCGTGAGTTTTCGGTAGTCACCGCAACTCGACGTGGCCGAGAGGCGTCCTCCTTGAGCTCAACGCTGTACGGGCTAACCGGCCGAAGTCGGTCTTTCGTCTGCGTCAAGCTCCGGCTCTTGGAACAGCATGCCGTCAGTGTTCAGATGCACAGATGATTTGTCAACATGCATAGATCTTCTGTGCATCTGCGTAGATGACGCGTGCATCTCATCATGACAGCCACATGATTCCCGAGACGACGTGCGCTCAGGGCATGCCCCGCACGAGTTCGAGTCCCTGGCGGCGCACCACCGGGACCGCAGGTCGATATGATCATCGACCTGCGGTTTCGTGGTTCCGCAGTGCCTCTGGACGCGCTGACCTACGAATGGGACGTGCCGCCGACGCTGGACCCCTCGACCGACGTGCAGATCGCGATCGTGCAGGGCAGTCCGGACGCCGCGACGTGCGGCCAGGACGTGATCCAGCGGCCGGTCAACGACATCTCCTTCCACGACGTGAACGTCGGCATGCAGGTGTGTGTGCTGGACTCGTACGACAAGCAGCTCGTCCTGATGACACTGGCCGCGAAGTCCGAGGACACGTACGGGCTGTCGTGGACCGCGACCGGGTGGTCCATCCGCGGCAACAGCTGACACCGGCGGACGCCTCAGCAGGTGGTCAGCATCGCGGCCAGGGCGTCGTGTTCCTGTTGCGTGGCGGTCAGGTGGTAGGTGACCTTCACGTGGATCCACCGGGTGGCGTAGGAGCAGTCCTCCGCCCTGTTCGGCGGTTCGTAGCCGGGTGGCGGGTCGTCGCCCTTGGAGCGGTTGGAATGCGCCGTCACCGCCACCAGTTCGTTGGTCACGTCGTTGGCGAACGCCTCGCGCCGTGCCTTCGTCCAGTGCGACGCACCGGTGCGCCACGCCTCGGCCAGCGGGACCAGGTGGTCGATGTCCAGTTGATGCGGGTTGGTGACGGTGACACCGTCGTACAGCGAGAGCCAGTGGCCGCTGGTGACCGTACAGCCGTGCGCCCGCACGCCGCTGCCCTGTGCCTTGAGCACGTCGACGCGGGAGTCGCAGTGGTCGGCCTGGGTGGCCCAGCCGTCGCCGAACTGGTCACGGCTGTAGCCGGACATGCTGCCGTCCGGGGCGATGGATAACTCGGCCAGTTCGTCGGCGGGCGCGCCGGTCGGTGTCGCCGTGGGCGTTGCGGGGTCCGCGGACGGGAGGTGGCAGGCGGCGAGCAGGCAGCCGACGATCACCACCGTCACCGACAACAGCGGGCGGCGCGCGGGCATCGTGGATCTCCTTCACGTTCGTGACTGGAGATCGTTGTACCGTGAAGCAACTACACGGGTACAGCCGTTGCTGATCACAATCGAGACGTGACCAGCGGCGCGGGACACGGTAGGAAATCCCTATGGACGGCGTGAGCACGACCGCGTTGTGGGTGGCCAGCATGCGTGCGGTCGAGGTCCGCCGGCCCGATCGGCTGTTCGACGACCCGATGGCCGGGGTCTTCGTCACGGCATCCGATCTCGACCTCGGCCGGATGGCCGACGCCGCGAAACAGCCCGGATCCGTGGAGTTTGTCGCGTTCCGGACCCGGTTCTTCGACGACGTCGCCGTGGCCGCCGCCGCGGACGGCGTCCGCCAGGTCGTGCTGCCCGCCGCCGGTCTGGACGTCCGCGCGTACCGCATCGGCTGGCCGGCCGGGACGCGGCTGTTCGAGGTGGACCTGCCGCCGGTGTTCGCGTTCAAGGAGCCGCTGCTGGCCGACAGCGGGCTGGCACCGCGGTGCGAACGCGCCACCGTCGCCGCCGACCTGCGCACGGACTGGACGACCGCTCTCCTGGCCGCCGGTTTCGCCCCCGACCGGCCGACCGCGTGGATCGTCGAGGGGCTCGTCCCGTACCTGGACGACCCGGCGACCGAACGGCTGCTGACGACGGTGACCGGACTGTCCGCGCCGGGCAGCCGGTTCGGATTCGACTACCTCGACCCGGAACACTCGCAGCGACCCGCGGTGCGGTTCGTGACCGACTCGGTGCGGGACACGGGTGTGACCGTGCTGTTCCAGCGGAACCCGACCGAGGTGCTCGCCCGGCGCGGGTGGCGGACCAGCACCCGCACCGCGGTCGACCTCACCGACCGCTACCACCGAGCGCTGCCGGAGGGCACCGATCTCGTCGCCATGACCAGCGCCGTGCTGGCCGCCGCCATCCGCTGACCCGGCGAGCGGAAGGGCGGCACCGGGGACGGTGCCGCCCTGTCCCGTCAGTGGCCCGTCAGTGGCCGTGGTGCGGGGCCGTGACGGTGATCGTCACCGTCGCCGTGCTCGTCGCGGCCGGCAACCTGGTGGTGTCGATGGCCAGGAACTCGCCGTCGTCCTGCTGGCCGTTCGGCAGGATCTTCGCGTGCAACTGGAACGGCGGGGCGTCATTGGCGAGGCCGTCCACGCCGAAGTCGCTGTCGTTGCTGAGCACGATCGTCCGGCCGTGGTCGAGTGCTGCCACGCCCTCGACCTTGTCGTGGCCGAAGAACCCGCCGGTCGGGTCGAGCGAGCTGACCAGGCCGCC
>DASZXM010000183.1:0-9803 GCA_035546415.1 Pseudonocardiaceae bacterium | reverse complement strand
GGGTCGCCGGGCGCCATGTCCAGGTGCCCGGCGACCCGCTCGTCGGCCTTGGTGGCCTCGATGGTGCTGTCGGCGCGTGCGGGCTCGATACCGGCGGCGGCGAGCGCGGCGTAGAGCGACCGGGTGCTGAAGTCGATGCTCTCGATGTCCGGGACGAGCGCCTTGGGGATACGGGTCAGGTCGACGGCGATCGGGACGCCGTTGAGAAACCGGACCCGCTCCAGGCAGAACAACGGCGTGCCGGGAGCGATGCCGAGCCGTTCCGCCTCGTCGATGGTGGCCGGTCCGACTTCCGCGCGCAGCACCGTCGAGTGCGGTTTCAGGCCCATTCGGGCGGCGGTCTCGGTGAACGATTCCAGGCTGTTGGGCCATTCCTTGCGCGGCATGGCCGCCTGGCTGACATACCAGCCGCGGCCGTGCGACGCGCTGAGCACGCCTTCGGCGACCAGATGACCCAGGGCTTTGCGCAGCGTGACGCGGCTGATGCCCAGTTGTTGGCACAGTTCCCGTTCCGGCGCCAGCCGCATTCCGGGTTTCAGAATGCCCTTCTCGATCTCACCGCGCACCAGCGCGACCGCCTGGATCCACAGCGGTTCGGGATACCCCGGCAGGATTGCGCCCGCGACCTCGCGAGAATCGTTCATACGTGGGAACCCCGTTGTGATGTGGACAGCGGCGATCAGGATAGCTGTCCGACGGCCGCGCCAGCCAGGCAACACGGCCGACCGCGTGCCGAAAGCCGGGTGGGGTTCCGCGGCCGGAAACCACCGCCCGCCGTGCTCGTCCGGTGGTGAAGAGCTGCCCGGGCCGGGTGACCGGGTGCGGGTCGCCGACGGAGTCACGAACCGCAGTGCCACAGCGCGAACCGGGCGCCAGGACTAATCTCGTCGGCCATGATCACCGCAGTCCACACACTGGTGTACGCGCACGACCCGCAGGCGGCGCGGGCGTTCTTCCGGGACGTCCTGGGCTGGCCTTACGTGGACGCCCACGACGGTTGGCTCATTTTCGGCACCGGCCCGTCGGAACTGGGCGTGCATCCCACGGAATCGGAATCGGCACTCCCCCGGCACGAGATCAGCCTGATGTGCGACGACCTGGACGAGACGATCGCGGAACTGACCGCCAAGGGCGCGCGGTTCTCCGGGGACGTGCGGACCACCGGTTTCGGCCGCACCATCGAACTCCAGATCCCCGGCGCGGGCGACATGATCCTCTACCAACCGAGGCATCCGGTCGCCTACGACCGCTGACCGACCCGTACGCGGCCGGTCGACGCCTCGCGTGACCGTGCGTGACGACCTGAGCGAATCATTGCGTCCAGCGCGCCAACGGCTATATTCATCCGATGTCTGCGTAGGTCCCGCCGACCCGCTGGAGTAAGCCGTATGCGCATCGCCGCCGTAGTCGTCGCACCCGTGGCCACCGCCGCCATCGCGTTCGCACCGTTAGCGACCGGGGGTAGCCTGCCCGGCCACGCCCCGGACACGCTGTACGCCGCACCCGATGGCAGAGGGGTGGCCTGCACTGTCCACAACCCCTGTGATTTGTCCACCGCCCAGCACAAGGTCCGAGGTCTGCTGCCACAAGCCCCGGGTGACGTCACCGTCGACCTCGACGGCGGCACCTACCGCCTGAGCAGTCCGCTGCGGTTCGGTGTCCAGGACTCGGGCACGCCCGGCCACCAGGTGATCTACCAGGCCACGCCCGGGCAGCACCCGGTCCTCAGCGGTGGCGAACGCGTCACCGGCTTCCACCGGGTGGACGCGGCGAAGAACATCTACGCCGCCCACGTCCCGCCCGGCACGCAGAGCCGCGAACTGTTCGTCAACGGGGTGCGCGCCGTCCGCGCCCGCAGCGCCACCAACCCGTCCGGGTTCTCGGTGACCAGCACCGGATTCACCACGAGCGACCCGCGGTACACGTCGTGGACGAACGCGCCGGGCGTGGAGATCGTGCAGAACAACGGTTGGAAGCAGATGCGCTGCCCGCTGGCGTCGATCACGCCCAGCGCGTCCGGCGGCTCCGACCTGACCGTCGATCCGGCCTGCTGGAACAACAACCACAACTCGGTGCCCAACCCGAGCTTCCCGTTCAACGGCGCCGGGCTGCCGACGCTGAGCGGCATCACGTGGATCGAGAACGCCTACCAGCTGCTGGGCACGCCGGGCCAGTTCTACCTGGACAGCGCCGCCGGCGAGCTGTACTACGTGCCGCGCGCGGGTGAGAACCTGGCGACGGCCGACGTCGAACTGCCGACCGCGCAGGAACTGGTCGACCTCAGCGGCACACCCGGGCACCTCGCGCCGCTCAACGACAACGACTGGCGCGCCACCTACACCGGGACGTGGTACGACTCCACCGGTCGCGGGCTGGGCGACCTGGATGACGACGTCCACTGGACCCAGACCGACGGTGACTCGTTCCGCTACACGTTCACCGGCACCGGCATCCAGATCCTGTCCGAGACCGACCCCAGCGAGGGCGGCATCGACGTCTACGTCGACGGCACCCGGACGCAGAGCGTGTCGGCGCACTCCAGCGGCCGCGTCGCGCAGCAGGCGGTCGTGTCGGTGACCGGGCTGCCCCGTGGCCAGCACACGATCGAACTGGTCAAGACCGGTGGCACGTACATGCTGGTGGACGGCATCACCGTCATCCCGGACGTCGTCGCGCCGGTGCACGACATCGCGTTCCGGGGCATCACGTTCGAGTACACGACGTGGACCGCACCGAACAACGAGGGCTACGTCGACAACCAGGCCGGCATCACGTGGGACCCGACGACCCGGGCGCCCTCCCGCATCCCGGCGGCCGTACAGGTGCATCGCGGCACGCGGATCTCGTTCGCCGACGACGTGGTGACCCACACCGGCACCAGTGGGATCGACCTGGCCGACCAGACCCAGGACTCGTCGGTCACCGGCAGCACGATCACCGACACGTCCGGCATCGGCGTGGCCGTCGGCGAGGTGGACGACTACTACCAGACCGTGCCGGCACTGCAGACCAGCGGCAACACCGTCGCCACCGACATCGTGCAGCGGCCCGGCCAGGAGTACTCGGACGCCGTGGGCATCTGGGTGGGCGACAGCAAGGGCACGACACTGTCGCACAACGATGTGGGCTACACGCCGTACTCCGGCATCTCGATGGGCTGGGGTTGGGGCTGGGCGTCGGACTGCGCGTTGCAGGCCGCGCAGGGGTTGTCGACCTGCCGTCACGGCACGAACTACAACGGCGGCAACCACATCGTCGGCAACCACGTGCACAGCGTCATGGGTGTGCTCAACGACGGCGGCCCGATCTACACATTGGGCGGTGAGGCGACGCCGTCGGAGTTCGTGGGCAACGTGGTCGGCGAGTGCATCAACGGGTGCAACGCGATCTACCACGACGAGGGCAGTTCACTGTGGAACACGCACGACAACGTCGTCGAGTTCATCAACGGCGGCCTGTGGCTTAACCTGTGGACGCCCAGCATCCACGACGACTCGATCCACGACAACTACTCCGACACCGACCGCTACAACGACAACGGCACGAACATCGACTTCACGCAGTCGACGATCGTGCCCGACGAGAACTGGCCCGCGGCGGCGCGGGCGATCATCGCGGCGGCCGGTCCCGGCACACCGCCGGGCAACGTCCTGGACGACGACGACCTGCGGATCGCCTACCGCGGCAGCTGGTCGTCCAGCGGGTCGCGCGGTGACGGCGACCTGGACGACGGCGTGCACTACACGCAGCAGGACGGTGCGTCCGCGTCGCTCACGTTCACCGGCACGTCCGTCGGTTTCCTGACCGAGACGAACTCCGACGAGGGCGACGTGGGCATCACGCTGGACGGCACCGCCCAGCCGACGGTCAGCGCGGCGACACCGGACCGGCACGCGCAGGTGCGGCTGTACTCGGTGACCGGACTCAAAGCCGGTCAGCACACGCTGACGGTGACGAAGGCAAGCGGCACGTACCTGCTGGTCGACGGCTTCGTGATCGGCTGAACGGACAGGGGGCGGGGCGGTTGCCCCGCCCCCTGTCGTCACTTGATCAGCGACAGGTCGACGGCATCGGCCATGGCCTGCATGCCGGCGGCGTTCGGGTGCAGGTGGTCACCCGAGTCGTAGGCCGGGTTGATCGCGACCGGATCGGACGGGTCTTGCATCACCTTGTCGAAGTCGACGACACCGTCGAACGCGCCGCTGGTGCGAATCCAGTCGTTGGCGGCCTCCCGGATCTGTTCGGCGGCGGCGCTGTAGTAGCCGTTGCCCTGGTCGGGCAGCATGGTGGCACCGATGATGCGGACGCCCGCGGCGTGCGCCTGGTCGATCAGGTTCCGATAGCCGTCGATGAGGTCCCGCACGGTCAGCGGCGTGCCGTTCGGTCCGGCGTCGTTGCCGATGTCGTTGATGCCCTCCAACAGGATCACGTCCCGCACGCCGGGCTGGCTCAGGGCGTCGTGGCCGAAACGCTTGATGCCGGCGATGCCCTGCCAGATGTTGGGCACGTCGGTGAGCACTCGGTTGCCGCCGATGCCGGCGTTGACGACGCTCCACGGGTGGCTGCCGGCCAGCCTGCGGGACAGGTCGTCGGGCCAGGTGGCGTAGGCGCCGATCGGGGTGTTGTAGCCGTCGGTGATGGAGTCGCCGAACGTGACGACGGTGCCGGCGGCCGTCGGTGCGACGACGTCCACACCGTCCAGGTAGTACCAGGAGGTGGTGGCGGTGACGTAGTTCCCGTCGCCGTCGTCGGCGGCGTGGTCGCCGGGCCGGGACAGGTAGGTGGTGTCGAACGCGTCGGAGTGCCAGGTGGCCGAACTGGTCGCCTGGGGCAGGAACACGCTCACCAGCAGACCGGTTTCGGCGGCGACGGTCATGTTCACCGGGTCGCTGTAGACCTCACCGCCCGCCGGGACGGTCACGGTCCTACGGTGGCCGAACGTGACGGTGTGCCGGGTGCGGGGGACGGCCGTGGCCTGGTGGTCCTGCAGTGCGACATCCACCTCGCCGACCGCCAGGGGTGTGGTGCTGCGCAGATTGGACAGTTTCAGCCGCACCGCGGAACCGCCGATCGTGGTGTGCACGACCATGCGGATGGTCTCGTCGTTGAAATCGGGACCGCCGATCGTCATGCTCGGTCCCCAGGTGGCCGTGCGGGTCGGCTGTGCGGCTGTGGCGCCGGGTGCCACGAGGACCCCTGCCACCACGGCGACAACCGCGACCAGATATGTCTTCATCGTCGCTCCTGAGTGTGTTCCGACGTCGACCCGACATTACCTTCCGGCATTAGAAAACTAAACACCAGAAATTGTCCGTCCACGAGGGACAGACAATTCTTTGCCATTCTCTTTTTTCGGTTGCCAGGCGATCTACGATCGGGCTGTGATCACGGGGGGTGCGTTCCGCCGGCTGTGGGCGGCCACGGCGGTGTCCGGTCTGGGCGACGGTGTGCGGGCCGGCGCGCTGCCGCTGCTGGCCGCGTTCCTCACCCGGAGTCCGGCCCAGATCGCCGGCGTCGCGTTCGCCCAGGCGCTGCCGTGGCTGCTGTTCGGCCTGCCCTCCGGGGTGATCGCCGACCGGTGGGACCGCCGCACGGTGCTGGTGTGGGGCAACGTGATCCGCGCGGCCGTGCTGGCGGCATTGGCGGCGACGGTGGCACTGGGCCGGGCGTCGCTGCCGGCGCTGTACGCCGCCGCGTTCTGTCTGACGACGGTGACGGTGCTGGCCGACGCGTCGGCGCAGTCGATCCTGCCCGACGTGGTGCCCATCGACGAACTGGAACGGGCCAACGGCCGGCTGTACACGTCGGAGACGACGGCGTCGCAGTTCGCCGGACCGCCGCTGGGCAGCGTCCTGTTCACGGCGAACGCGACGGTGCCCTTCGCCGTGGACGCCGTGTCCTTCGCGGTGAGCGCCGCGCTGGTGCGCGGCGTGCGGGGACAACCGTCGGTGGCACCGGCCGAGCGGACCGGGCTGCTGCGCGGGATCGGCGTCGCGTTCGGGTGGCTGCGGCATCAGCGTGTCCTCTGGTACACCATCGTCGCGTCCACGGTGGGCAACGTCGGCTCGGAGATGCTGTTCGGCGTGTTCCCGTTGTTCGCGCTGCGGTTGCTGCGCGTTCCGGCGTCGGCGTACGGACTGCTGTTCCTGTGCTACGCGGCCGGTGCCGTCACCGGCGGACTGGTCGCCGCGCGGGTGCGGACGCTGCTGGGTGACGGACCGGCGATCACGCTGTCGGTCCTCGGGTTCGGCGGGCCGCTGCTGGTGATGACGCTGTGGCCGCACGCGTGGTTGGCGGCCGCGATGATGGCGGCCAGCGGGCTGGGTGAGGGCGTGTGGAGCGTCCTGCTGACGTCGTTGCGCCAGGCGGTGATCCCGGCGCCGATCCGCGGCCGGGTGCTGGCGACGCTGCGGCTGTTCAGCTGGGGCAGCATGTCCGTCGGCGCGGCGTTGGGCGGCGTGGTCGCCGAGGCGGTGGGCGTGGACCGGGCCGCGATGATCGGCTGCGCCGCGATCGTCGTCACCGGTGTCGCCCTGGCCCCCCTGCTGCGCACGGCGGCCATCCGGGCGCTGCGCACCGCTGTGTGAACGGTCAAGCCGCGGAGCCCGACGAACGGCCGGTGCCACTCGGGGCGGGCGGGACGGACATTGGTGCGACGCGCTGTGTCAGGGCGGCGACACGTTCTGGCACGGCGGCCCCTGCCGAGTGTCGAAGCGAGGTCACGTGTCCATCTCCCGTTCCCTGACCGCCGTGCTGGCGGCCGCGCCGCTGGCGCTGGTCGGCATCGCGGCCACCCCTGCCGCCGCGGCCGCCCCGCACTTCACACCGAAGTCGCACGCGCTGCCGCACCTGCACGGCGGCGGCAAGAACGACCAGTCCACCAACTGGGCCGGCTACGCCGTCGACGGTGCCACCCACGCGTTCACGACCGTCGAGTCCACGTTCACGCTGCCCAAGGTGACGTGCAGCAGCGAAGGCGACACGTCGTTCTGGGTCGGCATGGACGGCGACACCAGTGACACCGTCGAGCAGATCGGCGCCTCGGGTGACTGCAGCGGTTCGACCGCCTACTACTACGCGTGGTGGGAGATGTACCCGGCCGGCGTGCACGAACTGTCCAACACGGCGAAGGCCGGCGACGTGTTCGACGCGAAGGTGACCTATCGCGGCAGCGGCAAGTACACGCTGTATCTCAACGACAAGACGGAGGGCTGGACGGTCACCAAGAACGAGACGAACAACAGCGCCGAGGACAACAGCGCCGAGGTGATCTTCGAGGCGGCCGGTCCGACGTCGGACGCCGTGCCGAAGTTCAGCACCGCGACCATGTCGGACTCCACGGTCAACGGCAGCTATCTCGGCTCGCAGAACCCGATCGGCATCGACCTGGTGCGCAACGGCCACTCGCTGGTGACGGCCGGTTCGATCGACTCCACCGGCGACTTCACATTCACCTGGCACGCCGCCCGGTAGACACGCGAAACGGGGAGAGGCACCGCCGCCTCTCCCCGTTTCCCGGTGGTGTGCTCAGGCCGCCACGTCGGCCGTGGTGCTGGCCGGCTCCAGGGCCAGGCGGAGCACGTCCCGCACGTCGGCGACCGGGTGCACGGTCAGCTCCCGCAGGACCTCGGCCGGGACGTCGTCCAGGTCGGGCTCGTTGCGCTGCGGGATCAGCACGGTGGTGATGCCGGCGCGGTGGGCGGCGAGCAGCTTCTGCTTCACGCCACCGATCGGCAGCACCCGCCCGGTCAGCGACACCTCACCGGTCATCGCCACGTCCGAGCGGACCGGCCGGCCGGACAGCAGCGACGCCAGCGCCGTGGTCATCGTGACGCCCGCGCTCGGCCCGTCCTTGGGCACCGCGCCCGCCGGCACGTGCAGGTGGACGCCCCGTTCCCGCAGATCGCCGACCGGCAGTTCCAGTTCGACGCCGTGCGAACGCAGGTAGGACAGCGCGATCTGCGCCGACTCCTTCATCACGTCGCCCAGTTGGCCGGTCAGCGTGAGACCGGTCGAGCCGGTCTCCGGGTCGGCCAGGGACGCCTCGACGAACAGCACGTCGCCGCCCGCGCCGGTGACCGCCAGGCCCGTCGCCACACCCGGCAGTGCCGTGCGCTCGGCCGACTCCGGCGTGTGCCGCGGCCGGCCCAGGTAGGTGCGCAGGTCGTCGGCGTCGACCGTGACCGGCACCGTGGCCGTCTCCAGCGCCAGACCGGTGGCCACCTTGCGCAGCACCCGCGCGATCGAACGCTCCAGGTCGCGGACGCCCGCTTCCCGGGTGTACTCGGCGGCCAGGCGGCGCAGCGCACCGTCGGTGATGGTCACGTCGTCGGCCCGCATGCCGGCCCGCTCCAACTGGCGGGGCAGCAGGTGGTCGGCGGCGATGGTGACCTTCTCCGCCTCGGTGTAGCCGTCCAGCGTGACCAGTTCCATCCGGTCCAGCAGCGGGCCGGGGATGGAGTCCAGCACGTTGGCGGTGGCCAGGAACACCACGTCGGACAGGTCGAGGTCGACGTCCAGGTAGTGGTCGCGGAAGGTGTGGTTCTGCGCCGGGTCCAGGACCTCCAGCAGCGCGGCCGTCGGGTCGCCCCGATAGTCGGCGCCGACCTTGTCCACCTCGTCCAGCAGCACGACCGGGTTCATCGAGCCGGCCTCGCCGATGGCGCGCACGATCCGGCCGGGCAGCGCGCCGACGTAGGTGCGCCGGTGACCGCGGATCTCCGCCTCGTCGCGCACACCACCGAGGGCGACGCGGACGAAGTTGCGGCCCATCGCCCGCGCGACGGACTCACCCAGCGACGTCTTGCCGACACCGGGCGGACCGACCAGCGCGAGCACGGCGCCGCTGCGCCGCCCGCCGACGACACCCAGGCCCTGGTCCTCGCGCCGCTTGCGCACGGCCAGGTACTCCACGATCCGGTCCTTCACGTCGGACAGGCCGGAGTGGTCGGCGTCCAGGATCGCCCGGGCGCCCGCGATGTCGTAGGCGTCCTCGGTGCGGACGTTCCACGGCATGTCCAGCACGGTGTCCAGCCAGGTACGGATCCAACCGACCTCGGGTGACTGGTCGGACGTGCGCTCCAGCTTGTCCACTTCGGACAGTGCGGCGTCGCGGACCTTCTCCGGCAGGTCGGCCGCTTCCACGCGCTTGCGGTAGTCCTGCTCCTCGGAGGCCGGCTTGCCGTCCAGCTCGGCCAGTTCCTTGCGGATCGCGGCCAACTGCTGGCGCAGCAGGAACTCCCGCTGCTGCTTCTCCATGCCCTCGGCGACGTCCTTGCGGATCGTCTCGCTGACGTCCAGTTCGGCCAGGTGCTCCTTGGCCCAGGTGTTGGCCTGGCGCACCCGCTCGGCGACGTCGGTCATCTCCAGCAGGGTGACCTTCTGCGCCGTCGTCAGGTACGGAGCGTAGCCGGCCAGGTCGGCCAGTGCCGACGGGTCGTCGACCTGCTGGATGGAGTCGACCATCTGGAACGCGTTGCGCTGTTGCAGGATCGCCTGCAGCACGCCCTTGTACTCGCGGACCAGGTCGCTGATGTCCTCGGTGGGCGGCACGTCGGGCAGGACCGACGCCTCCACCCACAGTGCGGCGCCCGGACCGGTGGTCGCCGAGCCGACCCGGACCCGCTCGGTGCCGCGCACCACGGCGACGGCCCGTCCGCGCGGCATGCGGCCGACCTGCTCGATGACGCCCACCGTGCCGACGGACCCGTAGCGGCCGTCCTGTCGGGGCACGAGCAGGACCTTCGCCTTGCCCGACTCGGGTGTGGTGGACCGGATTCCGGGCGTCGGCACCCGGTCACCGG
>DASZXM010000182.1:0-9512 GCA_035546415.1 Pseudonocardiaceae bacterium | reverse complement strand
GCCGATGAACCGCGGCATCTTCTCGACCATCTATGTGCGCGGCCTCGATCGCTCGCCGCAGGACCTGCACGCCCTCTTGGCCGAGGCCTACGCCGACGAGCCGTTCGTGCACCTGCTGCCCGAGGGCACGTGGCCGACCACGGCCGCCACACTCGGCGGCAACGCGGTCCACCTCCAGGTCACCGTGGACGCCGACGCCGGCCGACTGGTCGTGGTGTCCGCGGTGGACAACCTGACCAAGGGCACGGCGGGTGCGGCGATCCAGTCGATGAACCTGGCCATCGGCCTGCCGGAGACGACCGGCCTGAGCGCGGTCGGGATCGCCCCGTGACGGCCGACACCCTCCCGGCCGGCTTCCGGTTCGACACCGGCACGCTCCTGGTCAACCACGGCGCCACGGACACGGCCGCCGGCGCGTTCGGCGAGCTGACCGCCGCCGCGCTGTGGTCCCGGCAGGTGCTCACCACCGGCCGGCTGCGCGCCGTGGTGGTCACCGCGCCGGACACCGGTCCCGAGCCGTTCCAGGCGGTGCATGCCATCGCGGAGCGGACCGCCGACGGGCTGGGCATCGGCGCTGTCGAGGTCGCCGTGTGCTGGACGGCGTCCGGCGGGACCCGCCAGGCCAGCAGGCTCACGGCCGACGGCTGGGCGGTCGCCGGGTTCGCCGACGGCACCGACCTGGTCCTGCTGGCCACCGACGCGCTCGTGCCGGCCGCCGTGCTCCGCGACGCGATCACCTGGCCGGGCACCGAGACCGTGGTGATCATGGCGTCCGGCGAGTCGGGCCGCACGCCGGACGCCGACGAGTTCGCCGCCACGCTGGCCGCGCTGCGGCGCGACCTGGCCTGCCCGAAGGGCGGTGCGGCGTGACGGACAGGGACCTGGCCGTCCAGGACCGGGCCGAGGCGGGCCGCAAGGCCGAGGTGCTGATCGAGGCCCTGCCCTGGCTGCAGCAGTTCCACGGCAGCCTGGTCGTCGTCAAGTACGGCGGCAACGCCATGGTCGACGACGACCTCAAGCGGGCCTTCGCGCAGGACATGGTGTTCCTGCGCTTGGCCGGCCTGCACCCGGTGGTCGTGCACGGCGGCGGCCCGCAGATCACCGCGATGCTGGACCGGCTGGGCATCCCCGGCGAGTTCCGTGGCGGCCTGCGGGTGACCACACCGGAGACCATGGACGTCGTCCGGATGGTGCTGGTCGGACAGGTCGGCCGGGAGCTGGTCGGGCTGATCAACCAGCACGGCCCGTACGCGGTCGGCATCTCCGGGGAGGACGCGCACCTGTTCACCGCGAAGCGCCGGCAGGCCGTGGTGGACGGGCAGTCCGTCGACATCGGACTGGTCGGTGACGTCGTCGCCGTCAACCCGGACGCCGTGCTGGACATCGTCCGCGCCGGCCGCATCCCGGTGGTGTCGACGGTCGCGCCGGACGTGGACGGCGTGGTGCACAACGTGAACGCCGACACCGCCGCGGGCGCGCTCGCGATCGCACTGGGCGCCGCGAAGCTGGTCGTGCTGACCGATGTCGAGGGCCTGTACCTGAACTGGCCGGACCGCTCGTCACTGGTGCACCAGATGCGCGCCACCGAACTGGCCGCGGTGCTGCCCGGACTGGCCAGCGGGATGGTGCCCAAGATGGAGGCCTGCCTGCGGGCCGTGCGCGGCGGTGTCGCGCGGGCGCACGTCATCGACGGCCGGCTCGAACACTCGTTGCTGCTGGAAGTCTTCACCACGCGGGGGGTGGGCACCATGGTGCTGCCTGATACCGAAGATCCGCTCGCGGGATCGAGCATCGATACGGAGTTGTCGTGATTCAATCCAATGTAGACGGTCAAGCGCAGTGGCGGTCCGCGCTGATGAACAACTACGGCACCCCGGGCATCACGCTGGTGCGCGGTGACGGTCCGTGGGTGTGGGACGCCGACGGCAACCGCTATCTCGACCTCGTGGCCGGTATCGCGGTGAACGCCCTCGGCCATGCCCACCCGGCCGTCGTGGCCGCCGTCACCGAGCAGATCGGCACCCTGGGCCACACGTCGAACCTGAACATCAATCCGGTCACAGTCGAACTGGCGCAGGCCCTGCTGGACGTCACCGGCTTCACCGGCAACGGCAAGGTGTTCTTCTGCAACTCCGGCGCCGAGGCGCTGGAGGCCGCGTTCAAGCTCACCCGCCTGACCGGCCGCACCGAAGTCGTCGCGTGCCAGGGCGCGTTCCACGGCCGCACGATGGGTGCGCTCGCGCTCACCGGCCAGCCGCCCAAGCGGACGCCGTTCGAACCGCTCGTCCCGGGCGTGACGCACGTGCCCTACGGCGACGTCGCCGCCCTCGAAGCGGCCGTGGACTCCGACACCGCCGCCGTGTTCGTCGAGCCGGTGCTCGGCGAGGGCGGTGTGGTGCCGGCGCCGGACGGCTACCTCGCCGCCGCGCGCGACATCACCACGAAGACGGGCGCGCTGCTGGTCGTCGACGAGGTGCAGACCGGGCTGGGCCGGCTGGGCACGTGGTTCGGCTTCCAGCATGCCGGCATCACGCCGGACGTGATCACCCTGGCCAAGGGCCTGGGCGGCGGCCTGCCGCTGGGCGCGGTGATCGGCGTAGGCGCCGCGGGCGACCTGTTCCAGCCGGGCCAGCACGGCTCGACGTTCGGCGGCAATCCGGTGTGCTGCGCCGCCGGGCTCGCGGTGCTGCGGACGATCGCGAACGACCGGCTCGTCGAGCACGCGGGCGTGATCGGCAAGGAGATCGCGCGTGGTGTCGAGGAACTGCACCACCCGCTGGTCAGCGGCGTGCGCGGCGCGGGCCTCCTGATCGGCATCACGCTGCGCGAACCGGTCGCCGCGAAGGTGGCCGCCGCCGCGCTGACCGCCGGCTACCTCATCAACCCGGTGCAGCCCGACGTCGTGCGACTGGCCCCACCGCTGATCATCGACCACGAGCACGCCAAGGACTTCGTGACCGCGCTGCCGGCGGCACTGGACGCGGCGGCGGAGGACTGACATGCCACGGCACTTCCTGCGCGACGACGACCTCAGCCCCGCCGAACAGGCGCAGGTCCTCGATCTGGCCGCCGAGATGAAGGCCGACCCGCTGGCCAACACGCCGCTGCGGGGCATGTCGGTCGCGGCGATCTTCGAGAAGAACTCCACCCGCACCCGGCTGTCCTTCGAGGTCGGCATCCACCAGCTCGGCGGGCAGGCGGTGATCGTGGACGGCCGCACCATGCAGCTGGGCCGCGAGGAGACGATCGAGGACACGTCCCGGGTGCTGTCCCGCTACGTGCACGCGGTCGTGTGGCGGACGTTCGCGCAGGCCCGCATGGTGGCCATGGCGTCGGTGTCGACGATCCCGGTGATCAACGCGCTGACCGACGAGTTCCACCCGTGCCAGGTGCTCGCCGACCTGCAGACCATCCGGGAACGGCACGGCAGGCTGGCCGGCCTGACGCTGACCTATCTCGGTGACGGCGCGAACAACATGGCCCACTCGTCGCTGCTGGGCGGCGCCACCGCCGGCATGCACGTCCGGATCGCGTCACCCGCCGGGTTCCAGCCGCACGGCGACGTCGTGCTGGACGCCAAGCACCGGGCCGTCGAGACCGGCGGCAGCGTGGCGATCGTCGAGGACCCGCATGCCGCCGTCGACGGCGCCGACGTGGTCGTCACCGACGCGTGGACGTCGATGGGGCAGGAGAACGACGGCAAGGACCGGGTCAGCCCGTTCCGGCCGCTGCAGCTCAACGCCGAATTGCTGGCCCGCGCCGCGCCCGGCGCGATCGTGCTGCACTGCCTGCCCGCGCACCGCGGCATGGAGATCACCGACGACGTGATCGACGGCCCGGCCAGCGCCGTGTGGGACGAGGCGGAGAACCGGCTGCACGCGCAGAAGGCGCTGCTGGCCTGGCTGATGGAGCGACGATGACCAGCTCCACCGCCGCCACCCGCGTCGCACGCCAGGCCCGGATCGTGGAGATGGTGTCGTCGATGGCGATCCGCAGCCAGACCGAACTGGCGAAGCTGCTGGCCGCCGAGGGCGTCGACGTCACGCAGGCCACGCTGTCCCGCGACCTGGACGAGCTGGGCGCCGTGAAGCTCCGCGGCGCCGACGGCGGCGCTCCGGTGTACGTCATCCCGGAGGACGGCAGCCCGGTGCGCGGCGTGCAGGGCGGCACGTCCCGGTTGACCCGCTTGCTCGGCGAACTGCTGGTGTCCGCCGACGGCTCGGGCAACCTCATGGTGCTGCGCACCCCACCGGGTGCGGCGCAGTTCCTGGCCAGTGCGATCGACAGGTCCGCACTGCACGAAGTGGTCGGCACCATCGCCGGTGACGACACGGTGATGGTGATCGTGCGCGAGCCACTGACCGGCCGGCAGCTCGCCGAACAGTTCACCGCTATGGCCGGCCGGCCGGCCACCCCCGACTCGCGTAGTGAGAAGCAAGGAGAGCAGAACAATGACTGAGCGGGTAGTACTCGCCTACTCCGGTGGCCTGGACACCTCGGTGGCCATCGGGTGGATCGCCCAGGAGACCGGTGCCGAGGTGGTCGCGGTGGCCGTGGACGTCGGCCAGGGCGGCGAGGACCTGGACACCATCCGCAAGCGGGCGCTGGAGTGCGGCGCCGTGGAGGCCGTCGTCGCCGACGCCACCGACGAGTTCGCCGAGCAGTACTGCCTGCCCGCACTGCAGGCCAACTCGCTCTACATGGACCGCTACCCGCTGGTGTCGGCGCTGTCCCGGCCGGTGATCGTGAAGCACCTGGTGCGGGCGGCGCTCCAGCACGGCGCGTCCACGGTCGCTCACGGCTGCACCGGCAAGGGCAACGACCAGGTGCGGTTCGAGGTCGGCATCGGCGCGCTCGCGCCCGACCTGAAGGTGATCGCGCCGGTCCGCGACTACGCGTGGACCCGGGAGAAGGCCATCGCGTGGGCCGAGGAACGCAACCTGCCCATCGACGTGAACAAGCGGTCGCCGTACTCCATCGACCAGAACGTGTGGGGCCGGGCCGTGGAGACCGGGTTCCTGGAGGACATCTGGAACGCGCCGATCGAGGACGTCTACTCGTACACGTCCGACCCGGCCCAGCAGCGGGACCCGGACGAGCTCGTGATCACGTTCGACAAGGGCGTCCCGGTCGCCATCGACGGCGAGACCGTCACCGTGCTGCAGGCCATCACCGAGCTGAACCGGCGGGCGGGCGCACAGGGCGTCGGTCGGCTGGACATGGTCGAGGACCGGCTGGTCGGTATCAAGAGCCGGGAGATCTACGAGGCACCCGGCGCGATCGCGCTGATCACCGCGCACCAGGAGTTGGAGAACGTCACGCTGGAGCGCGACCTGGCCCGGTTCAAGCGGACCGTGGAGCAGCGCTGGGGCGAACTGGTCTACGACGGCCTGTGGTTCTCCCCGCTGAAGGACGCGCTGGACACGTTCATCGCCAGCAGCCAGGAACACGTCAGCGGCGAGATCCGGATGGCGCTGTCCGGCGGCCGCGCCGTGGTCAACGGCAGGCGCAGCGAACAGTCGCTGTACGACTTCAATCTGGCCACCTACGACGAGGGCGACACGTTCGACCAGTCGCTGGCCAAGGGCTTCATCCAGCTGTGGGGCCTGCCCAGCAAGATCGCCGCCAAGCGCGCCAAGCAGAACGGATGACTGTCTGATGTCTGTCCACGATGGACAGCACGAGCGGCCGGTCGCCCTGTGGGGCGGCCGGTTCGCATCGGGCCCCGCCGACGCGATGGCGGCGCTGTCCGCGTCGACGCACTTCGACTGGCGGCTGGCCCGCTACGACATCGAAGGCTCCCGCGCCCACGCCCGTGCCCTGCACCGGGCCGGCCTGCTGACCGACGCCGACCTCGACGGCATGCTCGCCGCGCTGGACGCCCTGGACGCCGACGTGGTGTCCGGCGCGTTCACCCCGTCGGTCGCCGACGAGGACGTGCACACGGCGCTGGAACGCGGCCTGCTGGAACGCGCGGGCACCGAACTGGGTGGCCGACTGCGCGCCGGCCGGTCCCGCAACGACCAGGTGGCCACGCTGTTCCGCATGTGGCTGCGGGACGCGGCCCGCCGCGTCGTGGCCGGCACGCTGGACGTGGTCGACGCGCTGCTCGGCCACGCCGCCGCGCACCC
Source organism: Pseudonocardiaceae bacterium (assembly GCA_035546415.1). Taxonomy (GTDB): domain Bacteria; phylum Actinomycetota; class Actinomycetes; order Mycobacteriales; family Pseudonocardiaceae; genus DATEPR01. Next base: position 3,381 of record DASZXM010000182.1, on the reverse strand, counting down.
CGACGCCGTGCTGCCCGGCCGCACCCACCTGCAGCACGCCCAGCCGGTGCTGCTCGCCCACCACCTGGCCGCGCACGCGCAGGCGCTGCTGCGCGACGTGTCCCGGCTGGTCGACTGGGACCGGCGGACCGCGCTGTCGCCGTACGGGTCGGGCGCGCTCGCCGGGTCGTCGCTGGGCCTGGACCCGGTCGCCGTGGCGCACGAACTCGGGTTCGACGGGCCGGTGGAGAACTCCATCGACGGCACCGCGTCCCGGGACTTCGCCGCCGAAGCCGCGTTCTGCTACGCCATGCTCGGCGTGAACCTGTCCCGGATCGCCGAAGAGGTGGTCATCTGGACGACCGCCGAATTCGGCTACGCCGTCCTGGACGACGCGTGGGCCACCGGCAGCTCGATCATGCCGCAGAAGAAGAACCCCGACGTCGCCGAGCTGACCAGGGGCAAATCCGGCCGGATGATCGGCAACCTCACCGGTCTCCTGGCCACCCTCAAGGCACAGCCGCTGGCGTACAACCGGGACCTGCAGGAGGACAAGGAACCGCTGTTCGACTCCGTCGAGCAGCTGGAACTGCTGCTGCCCGCCATCGCCGGCATGGTCGCGACCCTCACGTTCGACACCGACCGGATGGCCGCGCTCGCGCCCGCCGGCTTCACCCTGGCGACCGACATCGCGGAATGGCTGGTCAAACAGGGTGTGCCGTTCCGGGTCGCGCACGAGGCGGCGGGCGAGTGCGTGCGCGTCGCGGAGGCCCGCGGTGTCGGCCTGGACGAGCTGACCGACGCCGAACTGGCAGGCGTGGACGCCCGGCTCACACCGGAGGTGCGTACCGTACTGACCGTGCGTGGATCGATCGCCTCCCGGGACGGCTACAACGGCACGGCGCCGCGGGCCGTCGCCGAGCAGCTGATACGCCTCGTCGAGCGGGTCAAGCAGGCCCGCTCGTGGGCCCAGACGCCGCCGGGCCGATGACCGGCCGCCAGCTCACCCGGACCGAGCTCGCCATCGACCCGCTGGACGCCGCACGGCTGCTGCTCGGCTGTGTCCTGACGTCCGACATCGGCGGCGAGCGCGTGTCCGTGCGGCTGGTCGAGGTCGAGGCGTACCGGGGCACCGACGACCCCGCCGCGCACACCTACCGGGGCCGGACCGACCGCAACGCCGTCATGTTCGGCCCCGCCGGTCACCTCTACGTCTACTTCGTCTACGGCATGCACTTCTGCGCCAACGTCGTGTCCATGACCGACGGCGTGCCCGGCGCCGTGCTGCTGCGCGCCGGTGAAGTGGTCGAGGGCGTGCCGACGGCGCGCGAGCGCAGGCCCGGGTCCCGCAGCGACGCCGAACTGGCCAAGGGCCCCGCCCGGCTGACCACCATCCTCGGCCTGGACCGTGGCCACAACGGCCTCGACCTCACCGACGCCGACTCACCGGTGCGGCTCTACGCGGGCGATCCGGTGCCCGACGAGTCGGTGCGCACCGGACCGCGGGTCGGTGTGGCGACCGCCATGGAGGTGCCCTGGCGCTGGTGGGTTGCCGGGTCACCGGCCGTCAGCACGTACCGCAGGGGTGGCAAGCGCCGGGTGGTCATCGCCAAACCCGTGTGAGTGCCGCTCGGCCGTCAGGGACAATGACAGCCGTGAGTGAACACATTCTCGACGAGTTGACCTGGCGCGGGCTGATCGCGCAGTCCACCGATCTGGACGCCCTGCGCAAGGATCTGGACGCCGAACCACTCACGCTGTACTGCGGGTTCGACCCGACCGCACCCAGCCTGCACCTGGGCAACCTCGTGCAGATCCTGACCGTCCGCCGCTTCCAGAAGGCCGGTCACCGGCCGCTGGGCCTGGTCGGCGGTGCCACCGGCCTGATCGGCGACCCCCGGCCGAGCGCGGAACGGCAGCTCAACTCGCCGGAGACCGTCGCGGGCTGGGTGGAACGCATCCGCCGGCAGATCGAGCCGCTGCTGGACTTCACCGGCCCGCACGCGGCGATCATGGTCAACAACCTGGACTGGACGGCCCAGCTGTCCGCGATCGACTTCCTGCGCGACGTCGGCAAGCACTTCCGGGTCAACCGGCTGCTGGCCAAGGAGGCGATCAGCGCCCGGCTGAACTCCGAGGCCGGCATCAGCTTCACCGAGTTCAGCTACCAGCTGCTGCAGGCCAACGACTTCCTGGAACTGCACCGCCGGTACGGCTGCACGCTCCAGACGGGCGGCAGCGACCAGTGGGGCAACCTCACCTCCGGCGTCGACCTGATCCACCGCGTCACCGGCCGGTCCGTGCACGCGCTGGCCACACCGTTGATGACCAAGGCCGACGGCACGAAGTTCGGCAAGACGGAGTCCGGCGCGATCTGGTTGGACCCGGAGATGACCAGTCCCTACGCGTTCTTCCAGTTCTGGGTGAACGCCGACGACCGGGACGTGGTCAGCTACCTCAAGGTGTTCACCGACCTGTCCCGCGCGGAGATCGACGACCTCGCCGAACAGACCGAGAGCCGGCCCGCCGCCCGGGCCGCCCAGCGGACCCTCGCCGAAGAGGTCACCAGGCTGGTGCACGGCGAGGACGAGACCCAGCGGGTGATCGCGGCCAGCCAGGCCCTGTTCGGCCGGGGTGACCTGCGGGAGCTGAGCCGGGCGACCCTGGAGTCGGTCATGGCCGAGGCACCGACCGGCGAGGCCAAGCTGGGCGACGGCGTGACCATCGTCGACCTGCTGGTGACCAGCGGACTCGTGGAGAGCAAGAGCGCCGGGCGCCGCGCGATCAAGGAGGGCGGCGCGTACGTCAATAACACGAAGGTGATCGACGAGTCCTGGCGGCCCACCGCCTCTGACCTGCTGGAAGGCGGTTGGTTGGTGCTACGTCGTGGCAAGCGTCACACTGCGGGCGTCAGGCTCGTGGGATAGCGTGGTCTCAACCCCGACACGGGGTGGCTGACCTGCGGTTACGCCACGTATCGGGGTTGCTGGGGCGCGATTTGACTTCCTGTTCCCAGCCGCGTAACTTTATCTCTGCCAGCGCGGAACGGGCTCGGAAAGCCGAAAGGCTCCTGAGAACGGACGCGGGCAGGGGTCACGAACCAAGCTCCCACGAGAGTGGTAGAGTGGGTGACCTTGAACCAGAGCGAAGCCCGCCGGTGGGAAGCCTCCAGGCTGAACGGCAGCGGCCACTGCTCTTCCAAGCGTTGAACTACGAGGTAAAGCGCCCCGCGCTCATGCCACTAGCTGTGGTGTGAAACGGTGTGCGTGTGTTCTTTGAGAACTCAACAGTGTGCCGATAATGCTAGTAGAGCTTATCTATGTGAACCCCTCGTTGGGGTTCCTTTGAGTGAGTGATGCCAGATGATGTCTGGTGTGCCTCGATGAAACGAACCATATTGGA
>DASZXM010000181.1:0-4467 GCA_035546415.1 Pseudonocardiaceae bacterium | reverse complement strand
CCCGCACCGGCCACGCGCCCGCCCGCACCGGCCACGCGCCCGCCCGCACCGCCGCCGGCAGTCACCACTGAGCCCCACCCGCTTGGCCCGGTATCGCCGCCCTTGCCGGCCCTCGCCGCGCTGGCCGGTTGTCTCGTGGCTCGCGCTCGGCCGCTCCGCGGTCAGCGACCACGCCAAAGCCCCATGTGCTTGGCCGGTTCGGCTGCCCTCGGTGTGCCTGGCCGGATGTCTCGACGCTCAGCTCTCCGATTCGTCCTCGTCGTCCTCGGTGCGTTTCCGCGCCGGTCGGAGCACCGACCTCGGCATCAGCTTCGCGCGCCAGTCCAGCGGTGAGTTGCGGTGCAGGCTGTCGCGGACCTTGTCGAACGACTCCAGGACCGTGGTCGACAGCGTCCCCTCCCTCGGTGGCGCGTACCACGACCGCTCCACCTCGCCCACCAGCGTGCGCAGCCCGTCCTGACCCTGGTGGTCCAGTCCGTGCTCGCGGGCGATCCGGTGGGCCGCGACCCGGAGTGTCTCGCTGGACTGGATCTCCGTGCCCCGGTCCCACGACTCGGCCAGCAGTTCCGTCCACGCCGCGTCCGCCGCGTCCGGGCCGTGCTGGGCCACGAGCCGGTGGTGTCGACGCCTGCGCAGCTCCCGGACCAGGGCCGGCGCGGCCGCCAGCGCGAGCACCAGCACCAGTGCCGACAGCCACCACGACACCAGGGCCGCCGCGAAGAACAGCACCAGACCCCAGCCCGTCAGCGCGCCCGCCCGCCAGTACCGGCCGGGTCGTCCGGAGCGGGCCATCGCCGTCGCCGTACCCGCGCACAGCGCCAGCACGAGCACCACACAGAGCAGCCACAGCGGTGGTCCGGACCAGCCGCCGCTCGGCGCGGCCGCCGCCTCGTTCACCGCCGGTGCCGGGGTCGTGGTCGGCGAGGGGGTCGCCGTGGTGTGATCGGACTCACCATCCGGGTTCTTCCGGTTGGTGTCGCTGCTCCCGCCGCCGGTCGACTGCGTGGACAGGAAGCCGGGGACCTGGGCACGGCCGTCGGTCAGCGGTGTCGGGTCGAACGTCACCCAGCCGTAGCCGGGGAAGTAGACCTCGACCCACGCGTGCGCGTCCTGCGACGTGATCGTGCGGTGGCCGTTGGCCTCGTAGCCGTCGGTGAAGCCGATCGCGACCCGGGTCGGGATGCCCAGCGTGCGCAGCATCGCCGCCATCGCCGACGCGTACTGCTCGCAGTAGCCGGTCTTGCCATAGAAGAGGAAGTCGACCAGCGGGTCACCGGTGCGCGGCTTGGCCGTCTGCAAACTGTAGGTGAAACCGCTGGACGGCGACCGGAAGTAGTTGTAGATGTCCTGCGCCATGTCGAACTCGTTGGTCGCACTGGACGTGAGCTGTCGTGCCAGGTCCGACACGCGCGTGCTGACGCCGCGGATCGTCATGTACTTCTGGTCGACCGCGCTGTAGTCGTTGCTGGCCGAGCGCAGCGCGTTCGCCGTCGGCTCCGTGAGGTCCGCCGTCTCCGTGTACGGGCTGGGCTGCCGGGAACGCTGGCTGAAGACGATCCCGGTGGACACGTCGTACCGGTACTCCGGCGAGATGCCCTGGATGTTCTTGGGCATGCCGAAGATCGGCAGCCACACGTCCTTCCAGTTGACCGGATTGATGGTGACCTTGGTGACCTGGTCACCCTGCTGCTGCCCGGGGGCCAGCGGCAGCGGGCCGTCCGCGGCGACACCGGCGTTCATGTGGGTGCTGGCCACCCAGCCGTTGCCCGCCTGGTAGGTGTCCAGGGTCAGGGCCTGCAGATACGGCGGCGTGCTGGGCAGGCCGGTCACGTCGAACAGTTCCGTCGTGCCCTTCTGGTCCAGCATGCCGGACAGGACGGTGAACGGCTTGATGCCCAACTGGCCGGTGCCGCCGTCGCCGTTGCCGTCCGCGCCGGGCAGCCGGCCGACGCTGCCGATCAGGGTGAACGTGCTGCCCACGAACAGCGCCACGATCGCCGCGACGGCCGTCACGGCGATCGTCGCGGGCGCCACGCCGGTGGTCGCGACGGCCGGCAGCCCGAGTTTCCCGCGCCACGCCTGGTGTCGCTGCACACCGTCCACGGCCAGCATCACGGTGAACGCCGCGGCGCCGAGCACGAAGCTCAGCCACGGCAGCATCGAGTCGTCCAGCGATGCGGGCACCGCGTAGACGCACAGCAGGATCAGCCCGGCCGCGGCCGGCACCTTCGCGGTCACCGCGAGGGTGTCCACCGCGACGGCGACCAGCCCGATGCACAGCACGACCAGGCACAGGATCGGCTGGTCGGCGGCGACCGGCGGCACGCCGTTCTGCACCTCGTCGCCCGCCTGGCTGAACACGACGCCCAGGTCGTGCAGCGCGGACGGCCCGGGTAGCACGACGAGCAGCCCGGAGCCGGTGAACAGGGTGACCGTCAGGCACAGCAGCACGAACACCTGGCCGACCCAGATCAGCGCGCCGGGCACCCGCATCGCCCGCAGCGCCACGCCGGTCGCGCCGACGACGAGCACCACGACGATCACGTACGACAGCCAGCTCAACCCGCCGACGACCCCGGAGATCGCGGTGGACGCACAGATCGACGCGACCGCCGCCGCGGTCGGCATGGCCAGCGTGGAACCCGCCGTCGGGCCGTTGTTCCCGGCCGGGGGGCGGCGGTTGCGCGGTGGCGGGGCGGCCGGCGGCCTGGCCTGGGGCCGCGGCGGCGGTGGGGGTGCCGGCGGGCCGGGCGGCCGGTTGACGGTGGTGGTCACGGGGTGCCTCCCGAACGGAGGACGACGGTACGGCCGGCCGCGACAACCCTGACGATGCCGTCCGGTGCCTCAGATTCGCAGGTGGCGCGTGAGGTCGGCGTGCGATGGTTCACCGGGCGCCCCCCGATGCCATTCGGGCGCGCACCGCGCCGATCCGGCACAGGTCGGCCCACACCGCGGGCATGTTCGCGCCGTTGCCCGCCACCACGACACCCCACCCGGCGTCGCGCAGCAGGTCGGCGCTCTCCTGCGGGTCGGACGCGGGGTCGCCGCCCCAGCCGGACACGTCCAGCAGCACCGCGAGGCTGCGGGCCCGCCGGTTGCGCACCCGGCTCAGCTCGGCGGCCTCGGTCGTGGTGATCGAGCCGAGGATCGCGATCAGTTCGTGGCCTGCGCCGGGGTCGACACCCATCGCCAGGTCGCGCCGCTGCGTGCTCTGCAGCATCGCCAGCGCGTCCAGGACCACGTCGTCGCTGTGGCCGGTCTCGGCGCCGTCGCCGACCAGCACCTGGCCGTCCTCGGCGACCAGCCGCACCTGCTGACCGCAACGGTGCAGGTGCAGGCAGACGCTGGCGGTGAGGCTGACCGCCCATTCCAGGCTGGCCGCCGGTCCCTGCCCGCGGTGCGCGGGTCCGCGGCGGTCCAGCAACACGGTGGTGCCACCGCGCCACGGCCGCTCCTCGACCCGCACCATCAGCTCGTCCCGGCGGGCCGTGGACCGCCAGTGCACCCGCCGCAGGTCGTCGCCCTGCCGATACTGCCGGACGACGGCGTCGTCCTCGCCCTGCCCGGATCGCAACCGCACCGAGCCGTCGTCGCCGACACCGGTCCCGGAACCCCCGGGCAGCGCGACCAGCGGCACCGTCCTGGGCACCACCACGATCCGGTTGGTGCCGGCGAGTTCCCGTTCGAACTCGGCCAGGCCGAACGGGTCGGTGATGCGGGCGCGCAGCGGGCCCAACTGGTGCACGCCGCGCATCGTCGGGTGCACCCGGTAGCCGAGGCGGGCCGTGCCGCGCCTGCGCAGCCGCTCCACCACGAACCGGGGGCGGCCGCCCAGTGTGTAGGGCACGCCGTCCTCCAGCAGCAGGCCGCCGGAGGGCACGTGGCCGTGCGCGTGCACCTCCAACACGACGTTGGAGTCCTCACCGGCCGGCACCCTGGGCGGCATCAGGAAACGGCGCGCCGACAGACCGACCCGGGCACTGGCCGCGAGTGCCGCCGACAACACCGGCAGCACGACGACGAACGCCGCCACCCGCAGCAGGTCCCGTTCGTTGAGCACGATCGAGCACAGCGCCGCGGCGACGCCGGCGGCGAGCAGACAGCGACCACGGGTGGTCAGGCCGGACAGCGCGCCACGCATCGCATCACTCCGCAGGCTGGAAAGGGACTCACGGCGGGCTCACGGCCACTAACGGCGCAGTCCGGCCGTCCACTGGGCGGTCGGGTCCAGGGCGCCGTGCGGCACCGGCACCCGCTGCAGCAGTGCCCGCACCAGCTCCGGCGCGGACCGCCGGGCCGCCTGCGCCTCGGCGGACAGCACCAGTCGGTGGGCGAGCACCGGGATGGCGACGGCGTGCAGGTCGTCGGGGACAACGAAGTCCCGGCCGGCCAGCGCGGCCTGGGCGCGGCCGGCGCGCACCAGGTGCAGCGTGGACCGGGGCGACGCACCCAGGCGCACGTCGGGCG
>DASZXM010000180.1:0-3951 GCA_035546415.1 Pseudonocardiaceae bacterium | reverse complement strand
GTGTCCGGTACCGGTCGGTACGTGCGGATGTACGGCACGGCCCGGGCGACTGGGTACGGCTATTCGCTGTGGGAGTTCCAGGTGTACGGCACCGCCGGCAGCGGTGGGGGTGGCGGTGGTTCGTGCGGCACCGCGAACGCGGCCGTCGACCATCCGGTCACGGCATCGTCCTTCCAGGACGACGACCCCGGCTACTCGCCGCAGTACGCCGTGGACGGCAACACCGTCACCCGTTGGTCCAGTGCGTCGTCGGACCCGCAGTGGCTGGAAGTGGACCTTTCCGCGAGCCTGCCGGTCTGCCAGGTCGTGCTGACCTGGGAGAACGCCTACGCAAGCGGGTTCCAGATCCAACTCTCCGCCGACGGCACGAACTGGTCGACGGTCTACTCGACCACCACGGGCACGGGTGGCACGCAGACGTTGACCGTGTCCGGTACCGGTCGGTACGTGCGGATGTACGGCACGGCCCGGGCGACCGGGTACGGCTATTCGCTGTGGGAGTTCGCCGTGCACACGGTCGGCGGTGTCACGGCCACCCCGCCGCCGCCGGTCACCCAGCCTGCGCCGGGCAACTGCCCCTGGGTGAACACGCCGAACACGCCGATCGCCACCCGCGTGTCCCAACTGCTGGGCCAGATGACGTTGCAGCAGAAGGTGTCCATCCTGCACGGCACCGACAACCCGAACTACATCGGCTGGATCCAGGGCATCCCGTCGCTGTGCATCCCGAACGTCAACTTCGAGGACGGCCCGGCCGGCGTCGGTGACGGCCTGGGCGGCGTCACCCAGATGCCGTCCGGCCTGGTGTCGGCGGCCACGTTCGACCCGGGATACGAGCAGCAGTACGGCTCCGCCATCGGCCAGGAGTTCGCCGGCAAGGGCGTGAACGTCGCGCTCGGCCCGACGATCAACATGGTGCGCGACCCGCGCTGGGGCCGGTCGTTCGAGACGTTCGGCGAGGACCCGTACCTGTCCGGCCAGATGGCCACGGCCGACGTCGAGGGCATCCAGAGCCAGGGGGTGATGGCCGAGGTCAAGCACGCGGCCGCGTACAACATCGAACAGCCGGCCGGCACGATCGACGTCGACCCGAGGACGCTGCAGGAGATCTACCTGCCCGCGTTCCAGACGGCCATCGAGAAGGGCAACGCGGCCGCCGCGATGTGCGCGTACAGCAACGTGAACAACGTGCCGTCGTGCCAGAACCCGGCGATCCTGAACACGCCGCTGTACCAGCAGGCCGGCTTCACCGGTTTCGTCAACTCCGACTGGGGCGCCATCCACTCCACAGTGGACTCCGCCAACGCCGGCCTGACCGTGGAGATGCCCGGCGGCTACTACTACGCCGACTATCTGGTCCAGGCCGTGCAGAACGGCCAGGTCAGCGAGGCGACACTGGACACGATGGTGACGCGGCTGCTCACCCAGATGTTCCGGTTCGGCATGTTCGACAAGGCGCCGTCCGGTTCGACCACGGCGATCGTCAGCACCTACGCGCACGCGCAGGTCGGGCTGCGCGGTGACGAGGAGGGCACGGTGCTGTTGAAGAACAACGGCATCCTGCCGCTGTCCACGACGGCCGGCCAGTCCGTCGCGGTGATCGGCACCGACGGCAGTTCGGGTGTGCAGACCATCGGCGGCGGCAGCGGCACGGTCACCAGCACCGGCACGTACACGCCGCTGTACAGCATCCAGCAGCGCCTGGCCGGCACCGGCGTGACGGTCAGCTACAACGACGGCAGCGACCAGAACGCGGCGGTGACCCTGGCCCGCGGGTCGAGCGTTGCGATCGTGTTCGCCAGCGACAACTACGGGCACGAGGAGGCCGACACCACCACGCTGAACCTGCCGAACAACCAGGACGCGCTGATCTCGGCGGTCGCGGCGGCCAACCCGCACACGATCGTCGTGCTCAACGACAACGCCGCGGTCCTCATGCCGTGGCTGGGCCAGGTCGCCGGGGTGTTCGAGGGCTTCTACGACGGGCAGGAGTGGGGCCAGGCGATCGCGGCGCTGTTGTTCGGCGACGTGAACCCGTCCGGCAAGCTGCCCATCTCGTTCCCGACATCGCTGTCGGCGCTGCCGACGAGCACGGCGGCCCAGTGGCCGGGCACGAACGGCCAGGTGCAGTACTCGGAGGGCCTGGACATCGGATACCGGTGGTACGACGCGCACAACGTGGCACCGCTGTTCCCGTTCGGCTACGGCCTGTCCTACACCACGTTCGCGTTCAGCGATATCGCGGTGGGCCAGTTGGTGAACGGCCAGGCCACGGTCACGGCGACGGTGACCAACACCGGCAGCCGGGCCGGGACGGAGGTCGCCCAGCTGTACGTCGGCGATCCGGCCGCCGCGGGTGAGCCCCCGCGCCAGCTCAAGGGGTTCCAGCGGATCACGCTCAACCCGGGCGCGTCGGGCGCGGTGACGTTCACGGTGAACGCACATGACCTGGCGTCGTGGAGCACGAGCGCGAACGCGTGGGTCGCCGGAGCCGGGAACTACCAGATCCTGGTCGGCGACTCGTCCCGCAACCTGCCGCTGTCCGGCACGATCACGGTCAGCAGCCCGATCACGGCGAACCAGATGTCGTGACCGACCGGCCGCCGACCCGGGTGGCCGTGACCGTTCCACCGGGACCGACGAGTGACTCGGCGATCATCAGGGACGGGCGACCCATCGCCCGCCCCTGGTGGACCGTGTACCGGTGCCAGCCGGGCGTCGGGTCGCCGACGGCTAGGTGGGCGCCGAGCGCGCACGCGGCCACGCCGGTGGCGGGGTCCTCGGGGTAGCCGGCGCGGCGGGGGAACTGTCGGGCCGCGATCCGCTCGTCGACGGCGTACGGGTAGAAGCCGGTAACGTCGAGCCGGTCGCAGACGTCCCAGAGCAGTTCGTGGTCCGGCTCGATGGCGTCCAGGGTGTCCTCGTCGGCGACCGGGACCATCAGTTTGGCGCGGGCGGTGGACACCGAGCGGATCGGGCCGGTGGCCTCGGCGATCCGCAGCGCGGCCAGCACCGGGGCCGGGTCGACCTCGGGGCCGAACACCGGCGGGAACTGCTCGACCATCGCGCTACCAGCGTCCCACGTGACCGCGCGGACGCCCAGCGGGGTCTCCACGGCGGCCGGGTTGCCGGTCAACCGGCCGGTGCCGGCGAGGTGGACGACCGTCGCGACGGTGGCGTGCACGCACATCTCCATCTCGTGCAGCGGCACGAAGTACCGCAGCCGGACGTCACCGCCGTCCCGCGGCGGCAGCACGAACGCGGTCTCGTGCCCCAGCTTCTCGGCCAGCGCGCGCATCCGCTCGGTGGGCCAGCCGTCCGCGCCGAACACGATCGGGCACGGGTTGCCGCCGCCCGGGCCGTCGGCGAACGCGGTCGCGAACACGATGTCATCGGTCACCGGGCGAGTCTCGCACCGAAATCCGCTCGTGCCGGCCGGTGTGGGCGGGTACACAGCTTTCGGTAAAATTGTTATCCGTCCCCCGGTAGCGGTTCCGCAACTAGTTCCGGAACCGCTTTTGTATTGACAGCACCGAAACAGGGGCGCAACATCAGCTGCCAGAGAGCGCTCTCCACAGTCGGGCCGCGTTGGCGCCGTCATTCCCTACTGCGCGAGGAGAGACATGTCTGCCCGAAGTTCCCGTGGTAAACCCCTGACGGTATTCCTGGCGGCGGCCGCGGTGCTCGTCGCCGGTCTGCTTCCGGCCGTCACCGCACCGACCGCGACGGCCGCCACCTGTGGCACCACCAACTTGGCGTTGAACCGGACGGCTACCGCGTCGTCGACCGAGAATGCCGGTGATCCGGCGTCGGCGGCGGTGGACGGGAACACGGGGACGCGGTGGTCGAGTGGGTTCTCGGATCCGCAGTGGATCGAGGTGGATCTGGGGTCGACGCAGTCGATCTGTGAGGTGGTGCTGCAGTGGGAGGCGGCGTCGGGTAAGGCGTATC
>DASZXM010000179.1:0-6059 GCA_035546415.1 Pseudonocardiaceae bacterium | reverse complement strand
GAACCCATGCCGTCCCGGATCGCGCCGGGCAACTGGCCGACGATGGCACCCAGTGCGCCGACCACCAGCGCCGGCATCACGGCGCCGAGGACCACCCACCCGATCACCAGGACCGACAGCGTCCGGCTCGCCGCCCACAGCAGGCGCCACGCCTGCCGACCGGTAGCCCGCTCCCCCGCGACCGCCGCTCCGGCACGTTGCCGGGCGTTCCGGATCATCGACACATCGGGAGTCTAGGTATCCGACCCGACAGGCGCGCCTCATTTCCGTCACGGGCGCAACCCACCCGGGCACGGCCTCCGTCCGATCGACATGGCACGCACACACAGCATCGGGCGCCTGACCGCGCTCCTGGGGATCACCGTCGTCGTCGGTGCCGCCTGCGGAGCCAGACACGACACGGTGACACCACCACCGTCGCCGCCGTCACCGGTGCCCGTGGTGGTGGCCGTGTCGGCGAACGTCGCGGACACCGTCGCCGGCCAGGACCGGTTCGGGCTGGACCTGCTCACGGCCACCGGTTCACCGCGGGACAACGTCGTCGTGTCGCCGACGAGCGTCGCGCTGGCCCTGGACATGGTGGCGGCGGGCGCGCGCGGCACCACCGCGACCCAGCTGGCGCACGTGCTGCACCTGCCGGCGGCCGCCGACGCCGCCACGGCCGCCGCGCAGCTGTTGACGTCCCTGGGCGCGGCGGAGAAGGACCCGGTGAACACGCTGCGGGTGGCCAACACGGTGTGGGCGCAGCAGGGTATGCCGGTCAACCCGGCCTACACGGCGACACTGCACGACCAGTTCGGCGGCGCCACCCGCGAGGCCGACTTCGCCGCCGACCCGGAGCAGGCCAGGAACACGATCAACAAGGCGGTGTCCGACCAGACCAACGGCATGATCCGGCAGCTGTTCCCGACGGGCTCGCTGGACGCCAGCACGCGGATGGTACTCACCAACGCGATCTACCTGGCCGCGTCGTGGGCGCGCGCGTTCGACCCGAAGGACACGAAACCGGGTGACTTCACCACGGCCGACGGCACGGTCGTGCGGGTGCCGATGATGACCCAGGGCTCCGACCCGCACCCGGACGAGGCCCCCGTGTACGGCTACGCGCAGGGCGCCGGCTACCAGGCCGTGACCCTGCCCTACACCGGCGGCAAGCTGGCGTTCACGCTGCTGCTGCCGGCCGGGAAATCGCTCACCCCGCTGGTGGACCAGGTGCGCGTCACCGGTTTGCCGTCGATCCTCAAGGCCGTCCGGCCGACCCAGCTCACGATCACGATGCCCCGGTTCACGGTCCGGTCGCACGTGGACCTGTCCTCGGTGCTGTCGAAGCTGGGAATGCCGGCCGCGTTCACCGACGCCGCCGACTTCAGCGGCATCACCACGGCGCAGCGGCTGAAGATCCAGACCGTGCGGCACGACGCCGTCGTGCAGGTGGACGAGCACGGCACCAAGGCGGCCGCGGCAACCGGCGTCGGGATGCAGGCCACCGCGCTCGCCGTGCCGCGTTCGGTCCTGGTCGACCACCCGTTCCTGTTCGTGATCACCGACACGCACACCGGCGCGCCGCTGTTCCTCGGCCGGGTCACCGACCCCACCCGGTGACGGCCGGGAAGTATTGACCAAGCGTGGACCCTGCGGTGAGCTGAAACGACGGCCGAGGAGGTTCACGATGTCCGTCGAACAACGCAGGCAGCTCGTCACCGAGATCCCGGGACCGAAGTCCGTCGCCATGATGCGACGCCGCAACAGGGCGGTGACCACGGCCGTCAGCACGGTGCTGCCGGTGTTCGTCGAACGCGCCGGCGGCGGCATCCTGGTCGACGTCGACGGCAACTCGCTGATCGACTTCGGCTCCGGCATCGCCGTGACCACGGTCGGCAACGCTGCGCCGCACGTGGTCGACCGGGTTCGGGAGCAGGTGGCCGCCTTCACCCACACGTGCTTCATGGTCACGCCGTACGAGGGCTACGTCGAGGTCGCCGAGGCCCTCAACGAGCGCACCCCCGGCGACCACGAGAAGCGTTCCGCGCTGTTCAACTCCGGCGCCGAGGCCGTGGAGAACGCCGTCAAGATCGCCAGGGCGGCGACCGGGCGGCAGGCGGTCGTCGTGGTCGACCACGCCTACCACGGCCGCACCAACCTGACGATGTCGCTGACCGCCAAGAGCATGCCCTACAAGCACCGGTTCGGGCCGTTCGCCGGCGAGGTCTACCGGGCACCCGCCGCCTACCCGTTCCGCTGGCCGACCGGGCCGGAACGGTGCGCGGACGAGGCGTTCGAGGCACTCGTGACGACCGTGCACACGCAGGTCGGCGAGGGCAACACGGCCGCCGTGCTGATCGAGCCGATCCAGGGCGAGGGCGGCTTCGTCGTGCCACCGACCGGCTACCTGCCGCGGGTCGCGGACTGGTGCCGGGACAACGACATCCTGTTCATCGCCGACGAGATCCAGACCGGGTTCTGCCGCACCGGCGACTGGTTCGCGTGCGACCACGAGGGCGTCGTGCCCGACCTGGTCACCACCGCGAAGGGCATCGCGGGCGGCCTGCCGCTGGCCGGTGTCACCGGCCGCGCCGAGATCATGGACGCCGTGCACCCGGGCGGCATCGGCGGCACGTACGGCGGCAACCCGGTGGCGTGCGCGGCGGCGCTGGGCGCGATCCGGACGATGGCCGAGCAGGACCTGCCGGCGCGGGCCAGGGAGATCGAGGCGCTGTTCCTGCCCCGCCTGAAGGCACTGGCCGCGAAGTACCCGGAGATCGGTGACGTCCGGGGGCGCGGCGCGATGCTCGCCGTGGAACTGGTCACGGACCCGGTGACGAAGGCGCCCAACCCGATCTTGACCGGTGCGGTGAGCAAGGCTTGTCACACATCGGGCCTGGTGACGCTCACAGCAGGTACGTTCGGCAACGTGCTGAGGTTCCTGCCACCGCTCGCGACGAGCGACGCGCTGGTCCAGGAGGGCCTCGACATCCTGGAGGATGCCTTCGCGGCCTCGGTCTGAAGGGAGACCAGCCATGCGCCCGTTCCTGCTGTCCGGCCAGCCGACCACCGGTGACACCACGTTGACGGTGACGTCGCCATGGGACGGGTCCGTGGTCGACGAGGTGTCCGTGCCCACGGGTGCGCAGGTCGAACAGGCCATCGTCGACCTGGACGCGGTCCGGTTCGAGGCGCAGGCGCTGCCGGTGCACGTCCGGGCGGCCGCCCTGGACCACATCTCCCGGCGGATCGCCGAACGGGCGGAGGAGATCGCACGGCTGATCACGGCGGAGAACGGCAAGCCGCTGGTGTGGTCGCGTGGCGAGGTCAGCCGGGCGGTGTCCACGTTCCGCTGGGCGGCCGAGGAGGCCCGCCGGTGGTCCGGTGACCTGCAGCGGCTGGACACCGACGCCGCGGCGACGGGCCGGATGGCGATCGTGCGGCGGTTCCCGCGCGGCCCGGTGCTGGGCATCGCGCCGTTCAACTTCCCGCTGAACCTGGTGGCGCACAAGGTCGCCCCGGCGATCGCGGTGGGCGCTCCGATCCTGGTCAAGCCGGCGCCCGCGACGCCGCTGACGGCGCTGCTGCTCGGCGAGATCATCGCCGAGACGGACCTGCCGCCGCGCATGGTCAGCGTGCTGCCGGTGGCCAACGGGGACATGGAGCCGCTGGTCGCCGACCCGCGCCTGCCGGTGATCTCGTTCACCGGCTCCGGCCCGGTCGGCTGGCACATCAAGCAGGCCGCGTCGGCCAAGCACGTGACCCTGGAACTGGGCGGCAACGCGGCGGTCGTGGTGAACGACGACTGGCGCGACCTGCCCGGTGCGGCGGCGCGGATCGCGCTGTTCAGCAACTACCAGGCCGGCCAGTCGTGCATCTCGGTGCAGCGGGTCCTGGTGCACCAGAACGTCTACCAGCAGTTCGTGGACGAACTGCTGGCCGCGGTCGGCAAGCTGGTCACCGGCGACCCCACGGCCGAGGGCGTGCAGGTCGGCCCGGTCATCAACGACGCGGCAGCCGACCGGATCACCGAATGGGTGGACGAGGCCCGCATCGCGGGCGCCACGGTGCTGACCGGTGGCACCCGCGAGGGCCGCACGATCGCGCCGACGGTCGTGGCCGACGTGCCCGAGGACACGAAGCTGGCCCGCGAGGAGGTGTTCGGCCCTGTCCTGTCCGTGGCGTCGTTCGCCGACATCGACGAGGCGTTCGCCCTGGTCAACGACTCCAGGTACGGCTTGCAGGCCGGCCTGTTCACGCACGACACCGGCATCGCCTTCCGCGCCCACCGGGACCTGGAGGTCGGCGGCGTGATCGTCGGCGACGTCCCGTCCTACCGGGCCGACCAGATGCCCTACGGCGGGTGGAAGGAATCCGGCGTCGGCCGCGAGGGCGTCCATTCGGCGATGGTCGACCTGACCGAGGAGCGCGTCCTGGTGTTCACCGGTCTCGATCTCTGACCCAACCGAACATCACGGTGCCATTGACCGGGTCCACGATCGCCAGGGGAAGCCGGCCGTCCGGTTCGCCGAAGATCCACACGATGGCGCGTTGCGGCGGAGGCGTCCGCACCGCGGCTTCATCGAGAACGACGTCACGCCCTCGTCGCCGCCGGACGGCCGGACGCTGACGTGCGGCGCCCCACCGCCGTTCCTGGCCTGACCGGCCACGTGCCACGTGAGCCGCACCCGGCGACCACCACGCCGCCGAATACCAGCCCACCGACCTTCAGGAGCAGACCACCGAGCACGCCCAATGCGACGATCCCGAGGCCCACCTCGGCCATGGTGAGCGCCTTCCGCCGCTCGCGCTGCCAGGCGGCGCGCCCGACCGCGACGGCGGCATCGTGCCGCTTGGTCATCGATCCCCATGCGTGACCGGAACAACCGCGATATCGGTAGAGTCGGAAATGTGACAAGTCGCTGGGAGTCGGTGATCGACAAGCAGATCCGGGAGGCGCAGGAGCGGGGCGAGTTCGACAACCTGCCCGGCGCCGGCAAGCCGCTCGCCGGACTGGACCAGCCCTACGACGAGAACTGGTGGGTCAAGGCACTGCTGCGCCGGGAGAGCCTGGCCGACCCGGCGCCGCTGCGCGCGGAGGTCGACCGGCTGCTGGAGCGGGTCTCCCGGCTGACACTGGAGTCGTCGGTACGTGACATCGTCGCCGACCTGAACACGCGGCTGCGCAACGCGGGCGAGTCGGCGACCGTGGACGCCGACGCCGTGGTGCGGGCCTGGCGGGAACGCCGGACCGAAACGCGTTGACCCAGTGGTCCAGACCCTAGGCGAACCTTAAGCCACGCCTATCGTTCCACGGACCCACTGAATCGGTTCCAGAACCCGGCACCCGGGCCGACCGGCGGCGATAACACTTCCCGAGGCAACAATCACTGTCGTTGTGCACAACTGGCAATTATTCGACTTCCGGGCTTTCTTGACCGGGCTGGTCGGAGCGTAGGAATGTCCTGGTCGACGGGACAGTAAGCGCTTCCCCGCCGGTACATGATCGATCTAGGAGGTCCGCACATGTTACGTGCGACAACGACGTCGGCAGAACAGGTGCCTGCCCCACGTGGCAGGCGGAGACTGCTCATCGCGCTGGTCGCCACGATCGCTCCGGTCGCCGCGGTCACCGCTGCCGTCACGTTCGCGGCCCCGTCCGCGAACGCAGCCGTTCCCGGTCCGCCCGCCGGCTGGACGACCGTGTTCAGCGACGACTTCACCGGCTCGGCGGGCAGCGGTGTCGACTCGCAGTGGATCTACGACACCGGACCCGGCTCCAACTTCGGGACCGGCGAGATCGAGACGATGACGAACTCGACCAACAACGTCCACCTCGACGGCAACGGCAATCTGGACATCACCGCGCTGGGCTCGGGGAGCAACTGGACCTCCGGCCGCATCCAGACGTCGTCGGCGAACGTCGGCGCGCCCGCGGGCGGCAAACTGGAGGTCGTGTCGTCGATCCAGCAGCCGACCGGCGGCCTGGGGTACTGGCCGGCGTTCTGGATGCTGGGCCCCGGCCAGTGGCCGGAGAACGGCGAGATCGACATCATGGAGGACGTCAACGCCCTGTC
>DASZXM010000178.1:0-2202 GCA_035546415.1 Pseudonocardiaceae bacterium | reverse complement strand
CATGATCTGGCCAGGGGTGCAGTACCCGCACTGCAACGCGTCGTTGTCGATGAACGCCTGCTGCAACGGGTGCAGCTCGCCGTCCGGTCCGCCGACACCTTCGATCGTGGTGACCGCCTGGCCGGCGACCTGCACCGCGGGTGTGAGACAGGAGACCACCCGGCGACCGTCCACATGCACCGTGCACGCGCCGCAATGACCCTGGTCACACCCCTTCTTGGCACCGGTCAACGCGAGCCGTTCCCGCAGCACGTCCAGCAGCGACTCCCGGGGGTCCAGGCGGAGCCGGACGTCCTGGCCGTTGACGGTGCACACGGTGTCGACGGCATCGACCGTCGCGTCGTTCGTGGACATGGCCGCGACACTAAGGACCCGGACGCCGCCGCGCTTTCCGCTGATTGCTGTTCGACCGGTCGTTTATTGCCGGCTCTCCCGGTAAGCGGTCGGTGACAGTCCGGTCGCCTGCCGAAACGCCGTGGTCAGGCGGGACGGCGTGGCGAAGCCGCACAGGTGGGCGATCTCCGTCACGGACAGGTCGCCGCGTTCCAGGTAGCGGCGCGCACGGTCGACGCGCACGCCGTTGAGGAACCGGTACGGTGTCTGGCCGGTCGCGGTCTTGAACAACCGCAGGAAATGAAACGTGCTCAGGTCGGCGATGCCGGCGATCTCGGTGAGCGTCAGCGGCCGGTGGTGGTTGTCCCGGATGAACGCGATGGCACGCCGCACCCGGATGTCCTCGCTGTGCAACGGTCGCGGCGCGGGCGCGGAACCGCAACGGGTCAGCAGGTGCACGGCCAGGAAGGACGCGGCCGTCTCGGCGTACAGCTCGTCCGCGCCGGCCAACGCCGCGGCACCCAGCCCGTTGACGACGGCCTCGACCACCGGGTCGGCGATCTCCAGCGTGTCCGGCCGGCGCGCCAGCGGGGCGTCGGAGCCGAACAGTTCGACGGCCGTGCGGTCCAGCAGAGCGGCCGGCAGGTACACATGCGTGGTCAGGGTGCGTTCGGTGCCGCGCCAGCGCAGATGCGTGGTGTTGCCCGGCGCCGTCATGCCGATGCTGCCCGGTCCGTAGTCGGCGCGTCGCCATCGGGTGCCCTGCCGCGACTCGACGGTGGTGCGGCCCTCGGTGATCAGCACGAGGGTCTGTTCCTCGGTGGCCGGGAGCACGACGTCGTCGGCCACCTCGGCGTTGTCGAGCAGCCGTACCAGAAGTGACGTCCAACCGTTGTCCCGCCAGCTGCACAGCCGAAGCCGGGCACCCGGGGTGCGGTCGAACGTCAGTGCACCGAACACACCTCTCCCCTGTCGCGATGCTTACCCCGGCGAGGCTAGCAGTTGCCCGGTATTTCGCATGATCAACTGCGAGGATGGTGCGATGGAGCTCACCGAAGCCCTGGCCGACCGACTGGGCCTGCGCCCTGCGGTGCTGGCCGGCCGGATCAGCGTGTACCTGCCGGCGCTGGACGACACGGTGCGCATCGACGCGGCCGAGGTGCGCCGGCACCGGCCGATCTGGGCGCCCACCGGCGATCCGGCCGTCGAGATCGTGCTGGGCGACGACCAGGGGATATGGCCGCTGATCCTGACGCCGACCGACGTGGTGTACCAACCGGCCGTCACCGAGGTGGTGCTGGACTCGCGGATCGCGTACCGCGTCGGCGACGCACCGGATCTGGTCGCCTACACCGAGATGCAACACGACGCCGAGCGCCTGGCCGCGCGGTACGAGCAGCCGGGCTCGGTCAACCTGGACGCCGCCGCGGCCGGCCTGCTGCTGGTGCGGTGCTTCGTGGCCGGGGCGACGCTGGTCGGGTTGCGGCCGGTGCGCACGGTGGCGTGGTGGCAGCGGGCGTGGGCGGCCCTGGGCGGCGACGTGCCGCTGCCGCCGTTCCGGTCCGACCCGCTGTGGGACGAACTGGCGCGCGCGGACGTCACGCTGACGCCGTCCGCGCGGGTCGACGAGACGCCCGGTGAGGTGGGTATCGGCGATTTCGCGGGCCTGCCGGTGGTTCCGGTCGGGCTGGACGAGGAGTTCGTGACGTGCTGGCGCGACACGATCGCGCTGCCGCCGGCACGGTTCGCCGGTGTGCTGCTGGACGGCCTGCCCGGGGCGCGGGCCGACGTCGCGCTGTATCCGGGCGGCGGTGGCGGCGTGGACATCACGGTGCCCGGTGCTCGCGTGCCGGCGCTGGTGCAGGTCAG
>DASZXM010000177.1:0-4755 GCA_035546415.1 Pseudonocardiaceae bacterium | reverse complement strand
CGGTCGACGTGCACGCGACGTGTCCGGTCATCCCGCTGTGAATGAGCAGCGTCGGCCCGCCGGTGGGCAGGAGGAGCCACTTGCCGACCCGGCCGGGAGCGGCGAAGCGCCTGCCCTTGAGCGCACGGCCCAGTGACGCGGGCGTGCTGTTGCGCAGCACGCCGGCATCGGGGACCGCCACCCGACGCACCCGCCTGCCCACCAACCGGTCCGCGAGGGCGCGGCGGAATCCTTCGACGTCGGGTAGCTCGGGCATGGTTCTGGCATACCCACTCGCGGCCCTGCCGCACCGGTCAGGGCAGGAGTGCGCTGAGTTGGGCGGCCGCGGCGCGCACCTGGGTGAGCAGGCGTTCCTGGGCCTCCACGGGCGCGCGGACCAGCGGCGAGGGCACCGAGATCGCCGCGATCACGTGCCCGGACGCGTCCCGTACCGCTGCTGCCGCCGCCCAGATTCCGCGGTCGATCTCCTCCTCGCTGGTCGCCCAGCCGCGCTCCTGGGCCAGCGCCACGTCCGCGCGCAGCCGGTCGGCGGCGTCCGGGTCGCGGTCGGCCACGCTCCGCAGCACGGCCTGCCGGGCGGTTGGTTTCATCGAGCCGAGGAGCAGGCGCGCGCTCGCGCCGTGTTCCAGCGGCAGCGGCTGGCCGGGTTCGTAGGACGTGCGCAGCGGGTGGGACGACTCGATGCGGTGCACGCACACCGAAGCCTGTGCCACCAACCGGACCAACAGGACGGTCTCGCCGGTCTCGGCCGCCAGGTCCCGCATCACCGGGTCGGCCAGTTCGATCAGGCTGTCCGCCGCCTCCGCCGCGGCCGCCAGCCCGAGGACCCGCACGGACAGGTGGTAGTTGCCCCGGTCGTCACCCACCAGCAGGCCGGTGTCGCGCAGCAGCGATACGTACCGGTAGACGCTGGGCAGCGCGATGCCGGTGAGCGTGGACAGCTCCCGGGACGACAGTGTGTGCCGCGTTCTGCTGAAGCTGCACAACAGATCCAGCACCCGCCGCGCGCTCGCGGCCGGGGCCGGCTGCTGTTCCGTGTCGTTGGAGTCCGCCACCACTTGACACCGCCCTACCCGATTGGTTTCCTGTCTCGTAGAGAGATTCTGCCACTATCGCTAGGTGATAGTGATCTCTGTGGCCCGTATGCGACGCGAAGAGGTGACGCATGGCCGTTCGATCCGCTCCGACCACCGACGTCGACCACGAAACCGAACTGCGCGAGGCCGTCGCGGCCGCGGGCGCGGTGCTGCACAAGGTGGGGTTGGTCGACTACCTCGGGCACTGCAGCGCCCGGCTACCCGGCACCGACCGGGTGGTCATCAAACCCAAACACTCACCGGTCACCCGCAGCCCCGAACGACTCCACCCGGACCAGATGGTCGTCATCGACCTGGACGGAAACCTGGTGGCGGGCAACGAGAAACCGCCCGCCGAACGGTTCATCCACACCGAGATCTACCGCGCCCGGCCGGACGTGCACGCCGTGGTGCACACCCACCAGCGCGCCGCGACGCTGCTCGGCGTGATCGGCGGTGACCTGCTGCCGGTCCTGCACGTGCCCGCCGTGCTCACCAACGGCGGCCGGATGAACACCTGGCCGGTGCCCGAACTGGTCACCACCGCCGACCTGGGCCGGCAGTTGGCCGACGCGCTGGGTGACGCGTCGCTGTGCCACCTGCAGGGCCACGGCATCGTCAGCGTGGCCACCGACGTGCCGCGTGCCACCGTCACCGCGATCGCGCTGGAACAGCTGGCCGACGCGAACCTGACCATTCTGCAGACCGGCCGCACGCCACGGGTGATCAGCGACGCGGAACTGGGTTCGCTGCGCGGCACGGTCGCCAACGTCGACGGCCGCTGGGCCTACTACCGCCAACTCGTGGAAGAGGAGCACGCGTGAAGATCGACGCGTTCTGCCACATCATGCCCCGCCCGTACTACGACCGGTTCTTCCAGTTGGACAGCACCCCCGACCTGTCGAACCTGCGGGAGCGGGTGGCGCACATCCCCAGCCTGGTGGACATGGACGTGCGGTTCGCGCAGATGGACGAGTTCGGCGACTACCGCCAGATCATCAACATCGCGGCACCACCGGTCGAGTACTTCGGCTCCCGGCAGGTGTCGAAGGAGCTGTCCCGGATCGGCAACGAGGCCATGGCCGAACTGGTGCGGTCGCATCCGGACCGGTTCGCCGGCTTCACCGCGTGCGTGCCGATGGACGACCCGGACGCGGCGGTCGAGGAGTTCACCTACGCCGTCACCGAACTGGGCGCGCTGGGTGCGCAGATCTACACGCACGTCGCGGGCGAGGCGATGGACGCCGAGCGTTTCGACCCGTTCTACGCCACGGTCGCCGAACACGACAAGCTGCTCCAGGTGCACCCGTGCCGCAGCTCGTCGTGGCCGGACTATCCCACCGAGGAACGCTCCCGCTACGAGATCTGGTGGACGTTCGGCTGGGAGTACGACCTGTCCGCGTTCATGGCGCGGATCGTGTTCTCCGGTGTCCTGGAACGGTATCCGTCGTTGAAGATGCTGATCCACCACGGCGGCAGCATGGTGCCGCACTTCGCCGGCCGGGTCGGTCCGGGCTGGGACCAGCTGGGCGCGCGGACACCGGCCGAGCAGAAGGCCGACATCACCGGCTACCCGCTGACCAGGCGGCCGCTGGACTACTTCAAGCTGATGTACGCCGACACCGCGATGTTCGGCGCCGCGCACGCACTGCGCTGCTGCATCGACTTCTACGGTGTCGACCACGTCCTGTTCGCGTCGGACAGCCCGTACGACCCGGAGCGCGGCCCCGGTTACATCCGTGCCACGATCGCCAACCTCAACGAGATCGGCCTGTCCGACGGCGAGAAGGACGCCATCTTCTCCGGCAACGTCAGCCGCCTGCTCGGTCTGGCCGTGACGGCGTGACCACCACGCAGGTGCTGGTCGTCGGGGCCGGCCCGGTCGGGTTGACACTGGCCCTGGAGCTGGGTCAGCAGGGTGTCACCTGCCTCGTGGTCGACCGGCGACCCGAACCCGGGCTGCTGCCGAAGATGGAGCGGTGCAACGCACGCACCATGGAGATCTTCCGCCGGCTGGGCGTCGCCGACCGGGTGCGAGCCGCCGGCCTGCCCGCCGACGTGCCGATGGACGTGTTCGTGTGCGTCGAGTCGATGGCCCGGCCGCCGTTGGTGCACCACGAATACCCGTCGGTCGCCGTCGCGAAGCAGCAGGCCTTACGGACGAACGACGGCACGCTGCCGGCCGAGCCGTACCAGCTCATCTCGCAGTACACCCTGGAACCGCTGTTGCGGGACATCGCCGAGCGGACTCCCGGTGTGACCGTCCGGTTCGGACACGAGCTGGTCGACCTCGCCCAGGATGACGACGGCGTGACGGCTGTGGTGCACGGCCCGGACGGTGAGCGCAGGACGGTGCGCTGCACCTACCTCGTCGGGTGTGACGGCGCCGCCAGCACGGTGCGCCGACTACTGGACATCGAGCTGCGCGGCGACTCGCTGCAACAGATGCGGCAGGCCCTGTTCCGCTGTGCCGACCTGTTCGACCGCATCCCGATCGGCAAGGGCCGGCACTACCACATCGCCGACGACACGTCGTCGTTCGTCATCGTGCAGGACGACACGCAACACTTCTCGCTGCACGCCACCGTGCCCGACGACGCGCTGATGCCACCGCTGTTCGAGTCGGTCGTCGGCCTGCCGATCGACTACCGCACGCTGTACGTCGGCACGTGGACACAGCGGCTGATGCTGGCCGACCGCTACCGCGACGGCCGGGTGTTCCTCGCCGGCGACTCGGCGCACCTGGTCATCCCCACCGGTGGCCTGGGCATGAACACCGGCGTCGGCGACGCCACCGACCTGGCATGGAAACTGGCGGCCACGCTGCACGGCTGGGGCGGCACGGCGTTGCTGGACAGCTACGAGGCCGAGCGACGGCCGATCGGTGCCCGTGCGGTGGCGGCGTCCCGCAAGGCCGCGTCCGGCAGGCGCCGCTGGCGGTCGGCGTGGCGCCCGGAGATCACCGAGGACACCCCGGCCGGCGCCGCCGCCCGCGCCGATCTGGCCGCCGTCGCCGACCGGGAGCAGCGCTGGAGCAACGACCTGGCCGGGATCGAACTGGGCTACCGCTACCAGCACTCGCCCCTGATCGCCGACGAACCCGGCAGCGGCCCGGACCCGGACAGCTTCGCCTACCGGCCCACGACGTGGCCGGGCGCCCGGCTGCCGCACGTGTGGCTGCCCGGCGGCGTTCCGATCCAGGACCGGCTGGGTCGCCGCTACACCCTGGTGCACACCCGGGCCGCCGAACCCGATCCCGAACTGGCGCGGGCGTTCGCCGCGATCGGCGCGCCGTTCGCCACGTTCGAACTGCCCATCACCACCGACGTCTACGAGGGCTACCCGCTGATCCTGGTGCGGCCGGACCTGCACGTGGCCTGGCGGGGCAACCGGCTGCCCGACCCGGCCGGGCTGGCCGCGCTGGTCACCGGTCACCGCGTGTCCAGCGCGGCACCGGGCCCCGGCTGAGGCGGTGCCGCCGATCCGACAGGAGGTACGAGCATGGCTACGGTCCGAATTCGATCGGGCGCCGCCGTCCGGCGCTGGTGCTCGGCGGCGCTCGTCGCCGGGCTGGCACCGCTGGGTGTGGTGGCCTGCGGCCACGGGGACTCGACGAGCGCGAACGGCACCCTGTCGATCACCGTGGCCGTCCCGCCCGTCGTGTCCGGGGGTGATGTCT
>DASZXM010000176.1:0-3041 GCA_035546415.1 Pseudonocardiaceae bacterium | reverse complement strand
GTCGACCCGACATGGTTCGCCGCCAGCGGTTTCGGCGAGGTCTTCTCGTTCACCATCGTGCGCAAAGCGCACGGCGAATGGCGGGACAGGACACCCTACGTGGTCGCCTGTGTGCGACTCGCCGAGGGACCGACGGTCCTGTCGAACATTGTGGACTGTGATCCGGAGTCGGTCCACATCGGTCTACCGGTACGCGCCGTGTTCTTTACCAGTGCCAGCGGTTACGCGCTCTACCGTTTCGCGCCCGCCGGCTAGTTGTTGCCGGCACGTGTCTTGACCGTATACCGGCGTCCCGGATACGGTATCTCGCATTCCGCAGGCCGGTCAGGAAGGTCGCTGCTATGTCCAATGGTGGTCCATCAGCGAGAATCGCCCGTGTCGTGCACCGGATGCTCGCGCCGGTCGTGGCCATCGGCCTCGCCGCCGCCGCGTGCTCGTCCGGTGGCGGCTCCGACTCGGCCGACAGTGGTGGTCTGGTCACCATCGATCTGTCCAACACCGCGATCGTCGGTGACGAGGTCCCGCTGGTCTACGCCAACGCGACCAACCTCTGGAAGCGCTTCGGCCTCAAGATCAACATGATCAACGTGACGTCTTCGGCGCAGTTCTCCGGGTTGGGTGCCGGCCAGGCCGACATCGCGCTGGGCGGTGCGGCCAGCATCGAGGCCGCGCAGAAGGGCGCGCCCGAGGCGATCATCGGCAGCATCGGCCACGTCCGGATGGACTTCCTGGTGCAGGGCGACATCCACAGCGTGAGCGACCTGCGCGGCGCCACCATCGGCGCGTCGTCGCCCGGGTCGTTGCTGGGCGCCGGACAGCAGCTGTACCTCAAGCAGCACGGGCTGAACTATCCGGGCGACTACAACATCGTCTACACGTCCGGCAGCTTCGCGGCGAACATCACCGCGCTGATCAACAAGAAGACAGCCGGTTCGTTCGCCGCCCACCCCTTCATCGACACGGCCGAGAAGGGCAACCCGACGCTGCACGCGCTGGACCGCATCGACAAGACCGACCTGGGCATCCTCACCGCGAACGTCGCCACCGTGAACACCCAGTGGGCGGCCGGCCACAAGGACGCCATCGTGAACTTCTTCAAGGCGTGGCAGGCGGCGTCCGACGAGGTGAAGACACACCAGTCGCAGACCGCGGGCTACCTCGCCGACGCGGCCAAGGTCAGCCTGCCGATCGCGCAGGCGTGGCTGAAGGACCAGGCCGCCCTGGACGGGTACGCGCCGTTCAGCGAACAGGACTTCCGGATCACCGTCGACGCCCTGTCGATCAGCGCGCCGTCGGTGAAGAGCGCCGACTACTCGAAGGTCGTGGACAACACGTACGCCAACGCGGCGAAGGGTGAGTCCTGATGACCGCGACGGCCACGGCACCACCGCCGACCCGGACCGCCGGGGTCGGCCGGGCCGGTGTCACGCTCCGCAGGCTGCGCTCGCCCGTGCTGTCCGTCGGGTTCGTGGTCGTGGTGCTGGCCGCCTGGCAGTTGGCGTCCTCGCTGCGCTGGGTGAACCCGCTCTACAGCAGCTCGCCGCGGCAGGTGATCGTGTCGGCGTGGCAGTTCCTGCCGTCCGCCGAGGGCCTGAACGACATGAAGATCTCCGGTGAGGAGTTCATCATCGGGTTGGCCTGCTCCATCGTGGTCGGCGTGGTGTTCGGCCTGCTGATGGGCTGGTACGCGATCCTGGAGGAGACGTTCGGCCTGGCGCTGAACGTCTTCTACTCGCTGCCGCTGGTCGCGCTGGCACCGATCATCGTGCTGTGGTTCGGGATCGGCATCGTGTCCAAGATCGTCGTGGTGTTCGTCGCGTCGCTGTTCCCGATCCTGATCAGCACGCTCACCGGCGTGAAGAACGTGGACCGCACGCTGATCAACCTGGCCCGCTCGTACAACGCGTCGCGCATCGAGATCTGGCGGACGATCCTGCTGCCGGCCGCCGTGCCGTCCATCGTCACCGGCATCCGGTTGGGCATGGCGACCGGGCTGATCGGCGTCATCGTCGGCGAGTTCATCTCGTCCGAGGCCGGCATCGGGTTCCTGATCTCCCAGGCGGCCAACAACTTCAACACCGACCTGCTGTTCGTCGGGCTGCTCGTGCTCGCCGTCGTGTCGGTGATCCTCACCTTCGCGCTGCGGGCCGTGGAACGTCACTTCAACCGCTGGAAGGTGGGCTGAGATGCCCAAGCTGGCCATCGACCGGGTCCGCATCGACTATCGCAACCCAGCCACGCACCTGCCGTTCTGCGCGGTGGACGATGTCAGCTTCACCGTCCCCAAGGGGCAGTTGGTATCGGTGATCGGACCGAGCGGCTGCGGCAAGTCGACGCTGCTGAGCGCTATCGCCGGCCTGGTGCCCTACACGGCGGGACAGGTCGTGCTGGACGGCGAGGTGGTCACCCGGCCGGGCAGCGACCGGGCCGTCGTGTTCCAGAAGTCGGCGCTGCTGCCGTGGCGCACGGCAGAGGACAACGTGGCCTATCCGGTGCGGCTGGCCGGAATGAAGAAGGCGGACGCGCGGGACAAGGCCCGGGCCGCACTCACCAGGGTCGGCCTCGGCGACTTCGCCAAGCACTATCCCGACCACCTGTCCGGCGGCATGCAGCAGCGGGTGAACGTGGCCCGCGCGCTCGCCGTCGAACCGGAACTGCTGCTGCTGGACGAGCCGTTCGCCGCCGTGGACGCCCAGATGCGCGAGATCCTCCAGGACGAGGTGCTCGGTCTGCTGGAGAGCGGTTCGTTCTCCGGCGTGTTCGTCACCCACCAGATCGACGAGGCCGTGCTGGTGGGCGACTCGATCGTGATTCTGTCCCGGGGACCGGGCAGCACCGTGCGGGAGATCGTCGACGTGCCGCTGCCCCGCCCGCGCGGCGCCGCGGTCCGGCGGTCGCCCGAGTTCCTGGCACTGGTGGACCACGTGTGGTGCATCGTCCGCGGCGAGATCGAGGCCGGTTACGGCATTCGATCGGAGGGCACGGCGTGAGGCAGGTGGACCACTGGATCGACGGTGCTTCCGTCGCGGTGCCGGGTGAGG
>DASZXM010000175.1:0-5391 GCA_035546415.1 Pseudonocardiaceae bacterium | reverse complement strand
CTGATGCCGACGTTGCGGGCCTGCGCGAGTGCCAGGATCGAGCTGGCCAGCGCCCCGCTCTGCAGCACGACGCCGACCGAGCCGCCGGCCAGGCCGGACACGATCGGCAGGCCGTACGGCGTGATGGACGCGGCCGCGTTGATGTAACCGTTGCCGTTCGGGCCCAGGACCGTGAGCCCGTTGTCCCGGGCGTACGCCGCGATCTCCCGCTCCATCCGGGTGCCCTCGTCGCCGGTCTCGCCGAAGCCCGCGGTGAGCACGACGTAGCTGCGGATGCCCAGCCCGGCACCCTCGCGCAGCACCGGCAGGACGGCGGGCGTGGGCACCATGACGTACGCGAGGTCCACGGGCTGGCCGATGGCCGTGAGACTGCGGTGCGCCCGCTGGTCGTGCACGACGTCGGTGCGCGGGTTGACCAGGTGGACGGTGCCGGGGAAGCCGTGGATGCGCAGGTTGTCGAACGTGTTGCGCGACCAGCCGGACTTGTCCGTCGCGCCGACCAGGGCGATCGACGTAGGGTTGAACAGTGAACGCAGACCCGTGACCGGGGTTGTCACCAGGCTCATGGAATCCTCCGCATCGTTGTCGGGCGGATGCCGAGCGCGGCAACGCGTCGCGCTATTTTAGAATCGGACTCTAGTAATACCTTCTACCCTGCCCGGCCCCGACGGGCACTGTCAATACGCCGGATCGGAGAACGCGACGATGCCACGCAAGGTGGGTGACACGGGCGGCAGCGCCTGGCAGTGGAGCAGAACGGCGGAGACGCGCCGTGCCCTGCTGGACGCGGCCCGGGAAGTGTTCGGCGAGCAGGGTTTCACGGCGGCCAGCGTCGCCTCCGTGGTGGAGCGCGCCGGGTCCAGTGTGGGCAGCCTGTACCACCACTTCGGCGGCAAGCCGGAACTGTTCGTGGCGCTGTGGGAGGACCACCAGGCCGCGCACGAGGAGGCGTCGTCCACGGCGGTGGCCAAAGCGCGGGCCAAGGGCGAGAACGACCCCCTGGAGCTGCTGATCATCGGAGCGCGGGCCTTTCTGGAGGGGTCGTGGGAGCGCCGTGACGTGGCCCGGTTGTTCATGGACGGCGACGCGCCGCCCGGGTTCGAGGTGATGCGCCGGGCGCGCAACCGGGAGTGGGTGCGGCAGAACGCCGTGCTGCTCGGCGCGGGTGCCGAGGCGGGCGACCGGTTGACGGCCGCCGTGCTCACGTCGATCATCGGCGAGGCGGGCCGGGAGATCGCGACGAGTTCCAGCAAGCGCGCCGCCAACCGCATCACCGAGCGGGCGGTGCGGCTGATCCGCAAGCTGGACCCGCTGAACCTGGAGGACTGACCACCCGTGGACGACGCGTTCTTCACGGTCGACGGCGAGGTGTTCGTGCCCGCCCCGCACGCCAGGAGCTTCTGGTCCGACGGCATGCTGCACGGCCGGCTGCTCGGCGGCCTGCTGGCCAGGGCTCTGGAGCGGGACCACGGTGCCGAGCACCTGCGGTTCAGCAGGCTGACGGTGGACCTGTTCCGCAACGCGCCGATGGGCCCGGTGCGGGTGAGCACCCAGTTGTTGCGCTCCGGCCACCGGATCCGGGTCGCCGAAGCGACCGTGCACGGCGACGTCGGGCCGGTCGCGCGGGCCACCGGCGTGCTGCTGCGGACCACCGAACAGCCGCCCGGCGACGTGCCGGCGACCCCGCCGTGGGACGCGCCGCACCCGGACGCGGTGCCGTGGGCTGCCGCCCGCAACGCGGCCCGGACCTGGCGGTTCACCGAGGAGAACACCGGCGCCCGGCGCTGGTCGGGCACCGGCAGGCGGCGCATGTGGCTGCGCGAGGTGTGCGACCTGGTGGCCGGTGAGCCGAACTCGCCGCTGGTGCGGGCGGCGCTGGCCGCCGACTCGGCCAGCCCCCTCGCCCACGCCAGCGACGCCGGCCTGGCGTACATCAACGCCGACTACACGCTCTACCTGAGCCGGCTGCCGGTCGGCGACGCGATCGGCCTGGAGTCCGGCGGCCACAGCAGCGCCGACGGGATCGCCGTCGGCCACTGCACCATGCACGACGCGACCGGTCCGGTCGGCTACTGCATGACGGCCGCCGTGGCCAACGTCGGGACCGGCAACGGCGGGGTTGGCAACAGCGTTACGGCACCGTTGTCGCCGCCCGCTCAGTGACCATCCGCTGGGCCGCTGTCCGCCGCCACGGACCGTGGAACAGCACGGTCGCCGGGATGAACAGCGCCATGCAGATGTTCGCCACGACCAGCCAGGTGCCCCAGCCGTGCGCGGCGACGACCACCGGGATGACCAGCAGGGCGGCGATCGCCATCACCTTGCCGACCAGGCCGTAGATGCCCCACGCGGTGCCCTGCAGGCGTGGGTCGACGTCCTCGGCGTCCTGCGAGAAGCTGGCCATCCACGGCCCGTACGCCGTGCCCATCGCGCCGCCCAGCAGCGCACCGGTGATCATGATCGTGGCGTGCGACGCCGTGCCGTCGAACACCAGGTGGACCAGGTAGAAGCTGATCAGCAGCGTGGCGACGGTGCCGATCAGGCAGATCGGCTTGCGGAGTTGGAGGCGGTCGGAGATCCAGCCGACGACGATCAGCGTGGCCAGGTTGAGCACCCAGAACACGGCCATGATCGACGACGCGGTCGCGGCGGGCACCGAGAAGGCCTGGCTGATCATGGTCGGGCCGTACAGCAGCAGGGTCATGTAGAGCACGAGCCAGAACGAGATGCCCAGCACATGCGCCCAGATGTGCGGCTTGGACAGCAGTGTCCGCACCCGGACCGGCCGGCTGCTGTCCGCCCGGGCGAGTTCGTGGTGCTCGGTCTGCCGGATGCGTTCCCGCAGCTCCGGGGACAGGTCGGCGATGTTGAAGACGATCACGACCGACACGACCACCGACAGGCTGCCCATGATCACGAACTGGGACCGCCACGAGTCGTCGAACAGCGGCAGCGTGGCACCGGCGATCGCGGCGACGAAGAAGTTCGCGCCGACCGGTCCCCACGTCCAGAAGCCGAACCCCTGCGCACGGCCGGTGCGCGGCGTGAAGTCGCGGATCAGCGGTGCCGTGCCGGCGACGGCCATGCCGTCCACGATGGCCAGCAGCACGCGCACCAGCAGCAGTTGGGTGGGCGTGTGCACGACCAGCATCAGGAAGCACAACAGCCCGGTGACCAGCGTCAACGGCACCAGGAGCCGCACCCGGCCGTAGTGGTCGGTCAGCCTGCCGCCCGCGATGGACGCCAGCGCGCCCGCGATCAGCGCGACGGCCGACACGGTGCCGTAGGTGGCCAGCGTCATGTGCAGGTCCTTCAACAGGAGCGGCACGACAGGGGCGATCTCGGCCTCGTAGGACCCGATGAAGATCGCCAGCACGGCCATGGTCAGTATCCGCAGCCGGCGCAGGCCGGTCGGGTACTCGGTCAACTCGCGCACGTAGGAGAGCCGCATCGCCCTGCCTCTCTGAAGCGGTGATACCCCGTTGTATCCCAGGCGATCCCGAGCGCCGACCGGCTATCGAACGACGGTCTAGAACGCTCCTCTAGAATTTCACTTCAGGGTCGGCCCAAGGCAGTGGCGTTGTCAAGACCCGTTGGACCGGGCGCCGGCAAGTCCGCCGACGCCGGCCTGCGCGGGCACACCGCCTGCGTGGCGCCGCGATCGGACGAACAGCGGTGCGCGATCAAACGAACAGCAGCCATCCGCGGACGAACAACGGCCCGCGATCGGTCGGACAGCGGCCCGCGGCAGCGAACTGGTCGTTGCCGCGGGCCGCTGGGCTTTTCTCAGGTCAGCAGGTGTGCGTCCAGGAGCACTCCAGGGCCGTCCTCGGGTCGTTCACCGGGAACGGTGTCGCCTTCTCCGTCGGCAGTCGCAGCCGCTGGTGCGCCGTGTCGGCCGTGCCGTCGTAGTTCGCCAGCCGGACCGCCACCGCGTCCTCGACGTTCTTCACCGAGCTGGGCAGGAAGTCGTTCTCCTCCAACGCGAACACCAGGTGCTCGCCGTCCGCCGCCGTGACGTACCCGGACAACGCGCTGACCCCGGTCTCCGAGCCGGTCTTGGCGTGCACGTTGTTCGCCGCCGCCGTGCCCACCATCCGGCTGGCCAGCGTGCCACCGACCAGCGGGTCCGGGTTGCCGGCGATCGGCAGCGCGTCGTACCACGTCTGGAACCACGACTGGCTGCGCGCCTTCACCAGCAGCTGCGCCAGCTGGTCAGGGGTGACCAGGTCCATCCGCGACAGGCCGGAGCCGTCGACCTGCTTCACCGCGTGGTAGTCGATGCCGAACGACGAGAACGCCGTCTCCAGCGCGCTCACGCCCGCCGCGAACGTGCCCTTGTTCGACACCTTCCGCCCGGCCGCCTTGGTCAGTGCCTCGGCCATCATGTTGTTGCTCAGTTTGAGGAACGGCACCAGCATCTGGGTCAGCGGCATCGACGAGTGCGACGTCAGCTGCGTGGCCGTGTACGGTGTCGCGGCGTAGGTCGTGCCGCCGGTGACCTGCACGCCGTCGGCGGCGAGCGCCTGCCGGAACAGCGACGCCACGTACGCCGTCGGGTTGTCGACCGCCAGTTCCGCTCCGGCCGCCGCGCCACCGACCGGGATCGAGCCGGACACCGTGATGGTGTTCGAGCCGTGCGGCCGGTTGATGCTGATGGACGACCCGGTGCCACTGGCGCCGGTGGTCGCCGTGTTCGCGATCGTGACGTACGAGTTCGGCGGGGTCAGCGTGACCGTCGGCGCCTGGCCTTGCGTGCCCGGCTTCACCGTCACGTACACCGAACCGGAGTCGTACGACGTGGTCGGTGCGACCGTCAGCGCGGAGATCTGGGCGTCGTAGGAGTAGGGCTCGTCGTCCCACGACCACGCCGGTCCGAGCCGGACGCTGTCGAAGTACGTGTCGTCGGCGACCAGGTCACCGGACACCGTCGTGATGCCGGCGGCCGCGACCTTCGCCGCGAGGGCCTGGTAGTCCGAGTAGAGCATCGTCGGGTCACCGGTGCCCTTGAGGTACAGGTTCCCGGTGAGCGTCGAACCGGACACCGTGCCCGTCCTCGACACGGTCGTGGTGAACGTGTACGCCGGGCCGAGCACGCTCATCGCGGCCGCCGACGTCACCAGTTTCTCGTTCGAAGCGGGTAACAGCAGGTTGTCCCCCAGCTTGGAGTACACGGTCGCGCCGGTGTCCGCGTCGAGCACGACCAGGCCGACGTTCGCGCCGGTCAGCTCGGAGTTGGCCAGCAGCGTGTCGAGGTCCGTGCCGAGGCCGGACGCGGTCGCCGAGTCGGCGTTCGCCGCCGCCGGGACGGCGATCATCGCCAGCACCGCGCACGCCGCGACGATGCGTCGCGAACTCTTCGTCATCTTCGCTCCACTTCAGGTGGGTACC
>DASZXM010000174.1:0-1948 GCA_035546415.1 Pseudonocardiaceae bacterium | reverse complement strand
CCGGGGAGCGCTGACCGCGCACACCAGCGACCTCACGCACGTCGTGGACGTGTTGGCCGACTTCAGGCCCACACTGCTGGTCGCGGTGCCCAGGGTGTTCGAGAAGGTGTACAACGCGGCGGCCCGCACGACCGGCGTTCGCGCGGCGGCCTTCCGGGTCGCGGAGCGGGTCGCCCTGGCCCACAGCCATGCTCGGGACACCGGTGGGCCCGGTGTCGCCCTACGTGCGGCTTGGTGGGTGTTCGACCGGCTGGTGTACGGCAGGCTGCGCGAGGTGCTGGGCGGCCGGGTCCGGTACGCGGTCAGCGGCGGTGCGCCGCTGGGAGGCGGGCTGGCGCATTTCCTGCGCGGTGCGGGCATCACCGTGCTGGAGGGCTGGGGGCTCACCGAGACCACAGCGGGTGTCACGTTCAACCTGCCGCGGGCGCAACGGATCGGCACGGTGGGCCGGCCACTGCCCGGCTGCGCGGTCCGCGTCGCCGCGGACGGCGAGGTGCTGGTACACGGCTCGACAGTGTTCCACGGCTACTGGCCGGACACCACACGCGATCCGGACACCTGGTTCCACACCGGCGACCTGGGCGCCCTGGACGACGACGGCTACCTGACGATCGTGGGCCGCGGGAAGGACCTGATCGTGACGGCGTCCGGCAAGAACATCGCACCGGAGTTCTTCGAGGGCCGGTTGCGCGCCCACTGGCTGGTCGACCAGTGCGTCCTGGTCGGCGACGGCCGCCCGTACGTCGGCGCCCTGTTCACGCTGGACCCGGTGTCGTTCGCGGAGTGGAAGTCACGCGCCGGCAGACCGTTCGACGCGACGATCGCCGAACTGCGCTCCGACGCACAGCTCAACGCCGTGCTGCAGCGGGCGGTGGACGAGGTGAACCGGGTCGTGTCCCGGGCGGAGGCGATCAAACGGTTCCGCATCCTCGCGGACGAATTCGACGTCGGCGACGAACTGACCACGACCCAGAACGTCCGCCGCAACCACGTACTGGCCAAATTCGGCACGGATGTCGAAGCGCTGTACCACCGCCCCGAAACGTCCTGAGCCAAGGCGGGGGAGGCCGTGGTCCGCGACGGGGCGCCGGTGGCGAACGGCGGCGGCTCGTCCGCCGCTTTCGTTCGCCGCACGGACAGCGCACGTCTCGGCAGCGTGTGCCGCGCCTTCGCCTCACCGACGATCGTCCGCGTCGTGGGCGATGGCTCGGCGGCGGGTGCCGATTTCGGCGCGGTCCAGTTCTTCCAGCACGAGTTCGACCTGGGCGAGTTGGTCGTGCAGTGCCGGGATCCAGCGTCGTCGTAGTGCGCGGATGCGGCGGTGGGTGGCGGCCAGTTCGCGGGTCAGCGCCGCGTACGCCGCCTCGTCCGCCGCCACCCGGACGGCCGCCGCCAGCGCGCGCCGGTGTGCCTGGCCCGCGCCGACGTGCGCGGCGCTGCCCAGGACGCCGGAGCCACCTCCCTCGGGCCACACGCACCGCGCGGCACACGGGTAGCGGACGCCCATGAGGGTCGTCCACTCGACGTCCGTGCTCGCCCGTTCTCCGGTGGCCGCCAGCAGGAGGCCGCGTTCGCCGGCCAGGATCGTGGCCCGCGCCGTCCAGGTTCGGGCGTCCTGGGCCGCGAGCGTCCACTCCCGCGAACCGCGCTCGACCGCGTCCGCGTAGCGCCGTTGCTCGACGCGCAACAGCTGAGCCTTCCGTTCGAGCAGTTCCGCGGCGCGTTCCGCGGCGGCGAGGCGGCCGTGCAGCCACTGCCGTCCCGTTCTGCCCGGTGGTACCCGGATGGCGACCACGGCTCACCCGCCGGTCGGAGTCGTGCCGTCGGCCCGCAGACGGGCGTCCAGTTGTTCGGTGGGCAGCATGGTCAGTTCGCCGCGGGGCAGCCGCAGCAGGATGCGCCACAGCCGTTCCAGGGTGTCGTCGAGTGCGCGGGACTCGTCCGGCCG
>DASZXM010000173.1:0-7257 GCA_035546415.1 Pseudonocardiaceae bacterium | reverse complement strand
CGGTCGCGTCGACGTCGACGTCGGCCCAGCGGGCCACGTCCAGCGGCATGTGCCGCAGCACGGCCGGTTCGTCCGGTTCGACGTCGACGACGAGCGCGCCCTTCGGCCCGGTCTCCCTCGGGTGCCTGCCCTGCAGGTTGCCGGAGAACGCGGCCACCCGGGGCCCGTCGTTGACCACGCGGTGCTCGTGTACGTGGCCGAGCGCGAAGTAGTCGTACTCGGTGCGCGCCAGGTCATCCGGGCTGCACGGCGCATACGTCGCGTGGCCCTCGGCGCCGGTCACAGCCGTGTGCAGCACGCCGATGTTGACCAGCCCGGGCACCCGCCGCGGGTAGGCGAGCACGAGGTTTTCGGTGACGGCGCGGGTCGGGAAACCCTGGCCGTGCACGGCGAACCCGTCGCGCTCGACGGTCTGCGGCGCGTCCGTGGACAACACGGTCACGTTCGGCGGCAGCGTCAACGCCCGGCTGATCTCGCTCTCCGCGTCGTGGTTGCCGGCCGCCATGAACACCGGGATGCCGTGGTCGTGCAGGAAACCCATCTGCTGGGCGAAGAACCTGCCGGTCGCGTAGTCCGGCCAGTCACCGTCGTAGATGTCACCGGCCAGCACGAGCGCATCGGCGCGTTCCTCGACGGTCAGCCGCACCAGATTTTCCAGCGCGCGCCGGGACGCCTGCCGCACCTGGTCCGCGACGTCGTCGTCGGCCAACCTGGTCAGCCCGCGCAACGGGCTGTCCAGGTGGATGTCGGCGGCGTGCACCAGGCGCATACCGACGTCACTATCACCCGGAGGGCGGTATCGATCACCCGACACGCCGGGTGGCGTCACGTGCCGGCGGCCACCGCCAGCTTCCCGGCGAGGCGTTCGACGTACGCGACGACCTCCGCCTCGGTGCGGTCCGGCATGCCGAACACCACCTCGTCGACGCCGAGGTCGCGCCACCGGGCCAGGCGCTGCGGGTCGGGCTTGCCGGCCAGCAGCACCACGCGCGGCTCACCGTCCCGGCCGGCGTCCCGCCACGCCTGTCGCAGGTGCGGCAGCCGATCCTCGACGCCCTCCTCGCCGGGCGTGGTCAGCCAGCCGTCGGCGTACCGGGCGATCCAGCGGAAGTTCTTGTCCGTACCGGCGGCCCCGACGACGGTCGGGATGTGCGACTGGACGGGTTTGGGCCACGCCCAACTCGGACCGAACCGGACGTGCTCACCGTCGTAGGACGCCTCGTCCTGCGTCCACAGCGCGCCCATCGCCGCCAGGTACTCGCGCAGCATGCCGCGCCGCCGGGCCGGTGGGACGCCGTGGTCGGTCAGTTCGTCGGTGTTCCAGCCGAATCCGACACCCAGTACCACCCGGCCGCCGCTGAGGTGGTCCAGCGTGGCGATGGTCTTGGCCAGGGAGATCGGGTCGTGCTCGACGGGCAGTGCGACGGCCGTGCCCAGCCTGATGCGGGACGTCACGGCGGCGGCGGTGCCCAGTGACACCCACGGGTCCAGGGTGCGCGTGTACCGGTCGTCGGGCAGCGACGCGTCCCCGGTGCGGGGGTGCGCGGCGTCCCTGCGGGCCGGGATGTGGGTGTGTTCGGGCACGTAGAACGAGGCGAACCCGTGCTCCTCACCCGCCCTGGCAGCAGCGGCGGGACTGATCCCCCGGTCGCTCGCGAACAGCACCAACCCGAATCGCACCGCAAAAGTAGAACACGTTTCACTATGGTCGGCAAGAGCGGCGCGGGTCCGGCACCGCCCGAATGGCCAGGAAGCCGGGCTGCCGGTGCAGCAGCTCGTAGTACTCCGGGTCGACCTCGGCACCCCGCTCGGTGGGCCGCGGCTCGTGCACCCGCTCGATCAGGAAACCGGCCTCGAACAGCTCCTCGCACGTGCGCTCCAGCGGTGCCAGCCAGTACCGCAGGTGCCACGTCTTGCGCCACACCTCCTCGACGACCCGCACGTCGAAGTAGCTGCCGCCGAGCCGGAGCCAGTCGCTGGTCGGATGCATCCGGGACAGCACGAGCGCGCCGTCGGGCCGCAGCACCCGGCGCATCTCGCGGAACGCCGCCACTCGGTCGTCGACGTACTCCCAGGCGAGCGCGAACAGCACGGCGTCGACCGACGTGTCCGGCAGGAAGTCGAGCGGGTCGCGGATGTCGTGCAGCCTGAACTCACTATCTGGAACGCGTTCCCGCGCCAGCTCCACCATCCGCGGGCTCTGGTCCACGCCGATCACCTCGGCGCCGCGCGCCACCAGTTCCGACGCGTAGAGACCCGGCCCACAGGCCACGTCGAGGACCTTCCGGCCGGTGACGTCGCCGAGCAGCCGCAGGCAGGCGGGCCGGTCGTAGTGTGCGTTGTACAGGCCGTCCCTGGCGTGCACGAAGAACTCGTCCGCGAACGGCTCGTACTGCGGATCCGCACCGACGTGATCAGCCATGGCGTCATTCTGTGCGATGCGGACCAGCCGTGGAACTGGTTTAGACTGATCCACCGAGGAGGACCACATGTCGGATGACAGTGCTGGCGTCGAGATCCTCGGCGCCGTTCGGGAACGGTACGACGAGATCCTCACACCGCGGGCGCTGGCCCTGATCGCGGTTCTGCACCGCGCGCTGAACGCGCGCCGCCTGGAACTCCTGGAACGCCGGGCCGAACGCGTCGCCGCGATCGCGGCGGGCGGCACGCTGGACTTCCTGCCGGAGACGGCCGCCGTGCGCGACGACCCGGACTGGCGGGTCGCACCGCCGGCCCCCGGCCTGGTCGACCGCCGCGTGGAGATCACCGGACCGACGGACCGCAAGATGACGATCAACGCGCTGAACTCGGGCGCGAAGGTGTGGCTGGCCGACCACGAGGACGCGAACACGCCGTTGTGGGAGAACGTGATCGGCGGGCAGCTGAACCTGCTGGACGCCGTCGACCGCCGGATCGACTTCACCTCCGACGAGGGCAAGAGCTACGCGCTGCGCCCGGACGACGAGCTGGCGACGATCGTGGTGCGGCCGCGCGGCTGGCACCTGCCGGAGAAGCACATCACCGTCGACGGTGAACAGACGTCCGGCTCCCTGGTGGACTTCGCGCTCTATCTCGTCGCATGTGGACAGAAGCAGCTGGACAAGGGCCTCGGCCCGTACTTCTACCTGCCGAAGATGGAGTCGCACCTGGAGGCGCGCCTGTGGAACGAGGCGTTCGTCCTGGCGCAGGACTTCCTCGGCATCCCGCAGGGCACGATCCGCGCGACGACGCTCATCGAGACGTACCCGGCGGCGTTCGAGATGGAGGAGATCCTCTACGAGCTGCGGGACCACTCGGCCGGCCTGAACGCGGGCCGCTGGGACTTCATGTTCAGCGTCATCAAGACGTTCCGCACGCGCGGCAAGGACTTCCTGCTGCCCGACCGCAACACGGTGACGATGACGGTCCCGTTCATGCGCGCCTACACCGAACTGTTGGTCCGCACGTGCCACAAGCGCGGCGCGAACGCGATCGGCGGGATGGCCGCGTTCATCCCGAGCCGGGACGAGAAGGTCAACGAGCAGGCGTACGCCAAGGTGGCGGCCGACAAGGCACGCGAGGCGGGCGACGGCTTCGACGGCTCGTGGGTCGCGCACCCGGGGATGGTGCAGACCTGCCGGGAGGCGTTCGACAAGGTCCTCGGTGACCGGCCCAACCAGTTGGACAACCTGCGTGCCGACGTCCACGTCACGGCCGACCAACTGCTGGACGTGAAGTCGACGCCGGGTGCGGTGACAGAGGCCGGCCTGCGCAACAACGTCAGCGTGGCGATCCAGTACCTGGCCACCTGGCTGGGCGGCTCCGGCGCGGTGGCGATCTTCAACCTGATGGAGGACGCGGCGACGGCGGAGATCTCCCGGTCCCAGATCTGGCAGTGGCTGCACAACGGGATCGTCCTGGACACCGGCGAACTGGTGACGGCCGAACTGGTCGAGCGCATCGTGGACGAGGAGATCGCCAAGCTGGGCGGCGACCCGTCCCGCTACGACGCGGCCCGGTCGACGTTCCTGGAGGTGGCGGTGGCCGACGAGTTCGCCGACTTTCTCACACTGCCGGCCTACGCCCGAATGCCCTGACGGCCGGGCGACACTGGTGTAATCGTCCGATGAAGGTATGCGTAACCGGGGCGGCCGGGATGACCGGCCGCGTGACCGTCAACCACCTCCTGGAGTGCGGTCACGACGTCGTGGCCACCGACGCCGTGCCGCACCCGGGAGCCGGCATCCCGGACCTGTGGTCCCGGCCGGACTTCACCTACACCCGGGCCGACCTGACCGACTACGGCGACGCCATCGACGTGCTCACCGGCTGTGACGCCGTCGTGCACCTGGCCAACATCCCGGCCCCCAGCCTGGTCACGCCCGCCCGCACCCTCACCGCCAACACATCGATGAACACGAACGTGTTCCTGGCAGCGGCCAACCTGGGCCTGCAACGAGTGGTGTGGGCGTCCAGCGAGACGACGCTGGGCCTCGACTTCACCGAACCGCCGAGCTACGTCCCGCTCGACGAGGACCACTACCCGTACCCGACCACCACCTACTCACTGTCCAAAGTGCTCAGTGAGACGGCGGCGGAGCACATCGCGGGCTGGAGCGGTGTCCCGTTCGTGGCACTGCGCTTCTCCAACGTGATCCCGCCGGAACGCTACGCGATGTTCCCGACGTTCTGGGACGACCCGCGGAAGCGACGCTTCAACCTGTGGAGCTACGTGGACGTCCGGGACTGCGCTCAGTCGTGCGAGGTCTCGCTGCGCGCGGACGTCACCGGCGCGACGAGCTACGTCATCGCCGCGGCCGACACGGTCATGACGACGCCGTCGGCGCAGCTCATGGCGACGACGTTCCCGGCCGTGCCGATCCGCAAGGAACTCGGCGAGTTCGAGACGCTGCAGAGCATCGAGAGGGCCCGCACAGTGCTGGGTTACGAGCCGGAACAC
This sequence comes from Pseudonocardiaceae bacterium, assembly GCA_035546415.1. Lineage (GTDB taxonomy): Bacteria > Actinomycetota > Actinomycetes > Mycobacteriales > Pseudonocardiaceae > DATEPR01. The sequence continues at coordinate 2,318 of DASZXM010000173.1, read as the reverse complement.
AGCTGGCGCGACCACGTGGCCGCGCACTAGACGGAATCGGCCGCAACACTCGCCGGGGCACGATCGCGCGTTCCATTGATGGCCAATGCTTTCGCTGCGGTTGTCGGGTGGTGGGAGACCTGCGAGGATGGCGTCCCCGTCAGGAACGAAGGAGCGATCCGATGGCATCTCGACTCAACCCGTACATCGGCTTCGCGGACAACGCGCGTCAGGCCATGGAGTTCTACCAGAGCGTCTTCGGTGGCAACCTCACCGTGAACACGTTCGGCGAGTTCGGCCACGAAGGGCCGGGGGCGGACCGGATCATGCACGCCATGTTGGAGACCGACAACGGCTACACCCTCATGGCGTCCGACACGCCGCCCGACATGCCGCACAACCCGGGCAGCAACATCTCGCTCAGCCTCAGCGGTGACGACAGTGCGGAACTGCGCGGTTACTGGGACAAACTCGCCGACGGCGGCAACGTGACCATGCCGCTGGAGAAGCAGATGTGGGGCGACGAGTTCGGTTCCCTCGTGGACCGGTTCGGCATCACGTGGCTGGTCAACATCGCGGGCTCACCTGGCTGAGGACGTGTTCGAGCGGGTCGTCGGCCGGGGTCGGTGATCAGGGCGGCGGACTGCTCGCCCTGAGCCGGTCGGCCACCGCGCGGACGCGGTCGGCGAGTTCGGCCGGTTCCAGCACGGTGAAGCCGAAGTCGAGCATGCCCAGGTTGAGCACCATCGCGTCCAGCGAGTGCGCGCCGATGGTGAGGACGCACGTGTCCGGACCGGCTTCGGCCAGCGTGCCGCTGGTGGCCGGGAACGTCTCGGCGGCCCGCTGGATCGGCACGTGCAGCAGGATGCGGGCCTGGTGGCGGTAGGGCTTCGTGGTGACGGCCGTGGCGACGAACTCGGCGGCGTCCGGCGGGTCGAGCGGGACGAACCGCTCACCGGTGTCGAACGGCTCGCCGATCCGGTCGGCCCGGAACGACCGCCACTGGTCGCGGTCGACGTCCCGGGCGACGAGGTACCAGTGCCGGCCGCTGTGCACCAGTCGGTGCGGCTCGGCGTGCCGGGTGCTCACGGCGCCCCGGTGGTCGGTGTAGGCGAAGCGGAGCCGGTGCTGGTTGCGGCACGCCACGGCGACGACCGCGAGCGAGTCGGGGTCGGACGTCGTCGCCCAGTGCGGCAGCGCCACGGTGGCCTGCTGGAGCGCGGTGATCCGGTGCCGCAGGCGGCCGGGGAGCACCCGTTCGAGTTTCGCCAGCGCGCTGACGGCGGTGTCCGTCAACCCCTGCACGCCGGACACGGCGCGCAGCGCGATGGCCACGGTGGTCGCCTCGTCGTCGTCCAGCAGCAGCGGCGGCAGTGCGCTGCCGGCGCCCAGCCGGTAACCGCCGGCGACGCCGCGCTCGCCCGCCACCGGATAACCCAAGGCGCGCAAGCGTTCCACGTCCCGCCGCAGGGTCCGTTCGGTGACCCCGAGCCGTTCGGCCAGGTCGCCGCCGGCCCACTGCGGCCGGGTCTGCAACAGCGACAGCAGGTGCAGCAGCCGCGCGGCCGACTCAGCCATACCGGTCAGAATAGCGGACTCATTGTGTCCGGTATCGGTGTCAGACTCGCGGCATGGAATGGACACCGCACTTGGCCGACCAACTCGACTGGCAGTGGCAGAACGCGCTGCGCCCGAGGCTCGCCGGCCTCACCGACGACGAGTACGCGTGGGAACCGGTCCCGGGCTGCTGGAGTGTGCGCCGGCAGGGTGAGAGCACGGCCCAACACGCGGTCGGCACGGGCGAGTTCCGCTTCGAGTTCGCCTTCCCGGCACCGGAACCCCCGCCGGTCACGACGATCGCGTGGCGCCTGGCGCACCTGATCGTCGGCGTGTTCGGCGAACGCAACGCCAGCCATTTCGACGGCCCGCCGATCGCGTTGCGCACGTTCGAGTACGCGGGCACGGCGAAGGCGGCGCTCACCCAACTGGACGACGTGTACGCGCACTGGATCGCGGCCGTGCGTGGCATGGACGACGCGGCGATGGCCGAACCGTGCGGCCCGGCGGAAGGCATCTACCAGGACGCACCGTTGGCCGCCCTGGTCCTGCACATCAACCGCGAGGCCATCCACCACGGAGCCGAAGTGGCCCTGCTGCGCGACCTCTACCGCGCCCGCCAGACCGACTGACGATTTCCCGGCGACGCGGACCAGCCGGGAACGGCTCGGCCGGCCGCGGCACCGGACGTCCGGCGAACCGTCGTCCCGCGGTCGCTACCCGCCGGTCACGCTGCGGTCGAGCAGGTCGAAGGCCCGGTTGATCAGGCCGAGGACTCGGTC
>DASZXM010000172.1:0-4342 GCA_035546415.1 Pseudonocardiaceae bacterium | reverse complement strand
GGGCCACGCCGGCGCGGCGGTTCTCGGCGTTCCTGTACCGGCACCACCGGGTCCGGCTGGGCGGTCTGCTGTCCGCGCCGATGCTGTGGCTGGTCGTGCTGTACCTCGGCTCGCTGGCCGTGATGGTGATCAGCTCGTTCTGGAGCGTCGACGACTTCACCGGCGACCTGGTGAAACAGCCGACCGGCGCGAACTACCGGACGCTCGTCGACGTCGACGTGTACCGGACGGTCGCCCTGCGCACGCTGGGCGTCGCCGTCGGCGTGACACTGGTGGACCTGGTCGTCGGGCTGCCGGTGGCGTTCTTCATCGCGAAGGTCGTGCGCGGCCGCCGGTGGCGCTACGCACTGGTCGTGATGGTCACCATGCCGCTGTGGGCGTCCTATCTGGTCAAGGGCTACGCGTGGCGAATCATGTTGGACCGCAACGGAGTCCTGGACTGGCTGCTGCGGCCCTTCGGCCTGCACGGCCCGGGCCTCGGGCTCACGGCCACCGTCATCGCGTTGGCCTACCTGTGGCTGCCCTACATGATCCTGCCCATCTACGCCGGCCTGGAACGCGTGCCCACGTCGCTGTTGGAGGCGTCGGCCGACCTGGGCGGGAAGGCCGGCCGCACGTTCGGCCGGGTGATCCTGCCGCTGATCGTGCCGGCGATCGTGGCCGGCACGATCTTCACGTTCTCGTTGACCTTGGGCGACTACATCATGGTGCAGATCGTCGGCGGTGACACGCAGCTGTTCGCGAACATCATCTACAACAACATCGGCGTGGCCGGCAACCAGCCGCTGGCCGCGGCGTGTGCCGTGTTCCCGATCGCGGTCGTGCTGCTGTACCTGGCCACCGTCCGCCGCACCGGTGCCCTGGACAACCTGTGAGGACCCGATGATCTTCACGCGTCGCACCAAGATCGCCCTGGCCGTGGTCGCCGTGATCGGCCTGACGTTCATCTACGTGCCGCTGATCGTGGTCGTGGTGAACTCGTTCAACCCGGCGAAGGTGTTCTCCTGGCCGCCGCGCGGCTTCAGCCCGATCTGGTGGTCGAAGGCGTTGTCCGACAACGGAGTCCTCACAGCGGTGTGGACTTCGGTCAAGGCCGGCCTCGGCGCGACGGCCATCGCGATCGTGCTCGGCTCGATGATCGCGTTCGCCGTGGTGCGCTACTCGTGGTTCGGCCGGAGCACGGTCGGTTTCGTGGTGATCCTGCCGATCGCGTTGCCCGGCATCGTCACCGGCATCGCGCTCAACGCCGCGTTCAGCACCGTCCTGGTGCCGCTGGGCATCTCCTTCGGACTGTTCACCGTCGTGCTGGGCCACGCCACGTTCTGCATCGTCGTGGTGTTCAACAACGTGGCGGCGCGGCTGCGGCGCACCGGCCGGTCGCTGGAGGAGGCGTCGATGGACCTGGGTGCCGACACGTTCACCACGTTCCGTCGGGTCACGCTCCCGGCCATCCGGTCGTCGCTGGTGGCCGGTGCGCTGCTGGCGTTCGCGCTGTCGTTCGACGAGATCGTCGTGACCACCTTCACGGCCGGCCCCGGCATCCAGACGCTGCCACAATGGGTGTTCAACAACCTGTTCCGGCCCAACCAGGGACCGATCGTGAACGCCGTCGCCGCGGCGCTCGTCGTCCTGTTCATCGTGCCGGTGTACCTGGCGCAACGGATTTCGGAGGCGGAGACCGGTGGTCGATTCTGAGGTGGCCATCCGCTTGCGTGGGGTACGCAAGGAGTTCGGCGCGGTCGTCGCGGTGGACGGCATCGACCTGGACGTGGCCGACGGCGAGTTCCTGACGCTGCTGGGTCCGTCGGGGTCGGGCAAGACGACGGTGCTGCGGATGATCGCCGGTTTCGAACTGCCCACGGCCGGCACGATCGAGTTGGGCGGTGTCGACGTGACGCGGCGGCCGCCGTTCGACCGGGACGTCAACACGGTCTTCCAGGACTACGCGTTGTTCCCGCACCTGACCGTGCAGCAGAACGTCGAGTACGGCCTCGCGGTGAAGAAGGTGCCGCGTGCGCAGCGCCGGCAGCGGGCCGCCGAGGCGCTGGACCGGATGCGGCTGGTCGGTTTCAGCGCCCGCAAGCCGCACGAGCTGTCCGGCGGCCAGCGGCAGCGCGTCGCCCTGGCCAGGGCGCTGGTGAACCGACCGAAGGTGCTGCTGCTCGACGAACCGCTGGGCGCGCTGGACCTGAAGTTGCGCGAACAGATGCAGGTCGAGTTGAAGGAGTTGCAGCGGCAGGTCGGGATCACGTTCGTGTTCGTCACGCACGACCAGCACGAGGCGCTGACGATGTCGGACCGGATCGCGGTGTGCAACGCCGGCCGCATCGAACAGATCGCGGCGCCAGCGGCGGTGTACGAGCGGCCGGCCACCGAGTTCGTCGCCGGTTTCGTCGGCACGTCCAACCTGCTGCGCGACGAGGCAGCGCGCACGCTGCTGGGCCGGGACGGCGTGTGGAGCATCCGCCCGGAGAAGCTGCGGATCACGGCGGTGGATGCGGCGGTGGACGCGGCGGCCGCGGCCGGTGAGGACAGCGCGCTGGGCACGGTGCGGGACGTGATCTACCTGGGTGACGCGACGCGGTTCGTCGTCGGCCTGGACGTCGGCGGCGAACTGACCGTGCTGCAACAGAACCTGAGCACGTCGTCGACGGACGTGCACTCCTACGCCGGTCGGAAGGTCAGGATCGTCTGGCGCAAGGAGCACGAGTTCCGGGTCGGGTCAGGCGCCGTAGCGCAGGCCGTCGACCAACAGGTCGAGCATGCGGCCGGCTAGGTCGCGTTTGGCCGGATCGGCGGCGACGCCCGCCATGCCGACGACACTGGCCAGCACGTCGGCGGCGTCCACATCGGACCGCAGCACGCCGGCACTGGCGCCCGCGGCCAGCAGCGCGCCGATCGCGCCGACCAGCTTGTCGTGGCTCTCCGAGTAGGGGTTGCCGCCGGACGCGATCACGGCGCGCAGCGCGTCGGACATGCCGCGCTTGGTCGTCATGTAGTCGACGAACAGGTCCATCCAGGTGCGGATCGCCTTGTCCGGTGACTGTGCGCGCAGCAGGTCGGGGGTCGAGTCGCACAGCTTTGCCAACTCGTTGCGGTAGGCGGCCTCGACGAGGGCCTCGCGGGTGGGGAAGTGGCGGTAGAGCGTGCCGATGCCGACGCCGGCTTCCTTGGCGATGGCCTCCAGCGTGACGTCCGGCCCGTCGTGGGAGAACGCGCGCACGGCGACCTCGAGCAGGCGGTCGCGGTTGCGCTGGGCGTCGGCGCGCATGGGTCGTCCCTTCCTGTGACAGGTGCCACTTTGCTAACTGGAGGAACCTCCGGTTAACGTGGAGGCATAGCGGAGGAGCCTCCACTTCTATCGTACCGGAGTTGACATGAGCACCATCATCACTGGTTTCACCGCACAGTCGACGGCAGCCGAGGTGATCGACGGCATCGACCTCACCGGCCGCCGGGCCGTCGTCACCGGTGGCGCGTCCGGAATCGGCGTCGAGACCGCCCGCGCGCTGGCCGGAGCGGGCGCGGAGGTGACGCTGGCCGTGCGCAACAAGGCGGCAGGCGAGGCGACGGCGGAGGACATCATCGCGTCGACCGGCAACAAGCAGGTCGTCGTCGCGCCCCTCGACCTGGCCGACCAGGCGTCCGTGGCCGGTTTCGTCGCCGCGTGGGACGGCCCGCTGCACATCCTGGTCAACAACGCGGGCGTCATGGCGTCCCCGGAGATGCGCACGGCGGAAGGCTGGGAACTGCAGTTCGCCACGAACCACCTCGGCCACTTCGCATTGGCCCGCGGCCTGCACGACGCGTTGGCGTCGGCGGGCGGCGCGCGGATCGTGTCGGTCAGTTCCTCCGCGCACCTGCGATCCCCGGTCGTGTTCGACGACATCCACTTCCGGTCCCGCGCGTACGAGCCGTGGCTGGCGTACGGACAGTCGAAGACGGCGAACGTGCTGTTCGCGGTCGAAGCGACCCGCCGCTGGGCCGACGACGGCATCTTCACGAACGCCCTGATGCCCGGCGGTATCCGCACGAACCTACAGCGGTACGTGACCGACGAGGAACTGGACCGCTTGCGCGCCGCCACCGGTGGCCCGGCCGCGGCGCAGTGGAAGACACCGGAACAGGGTGCGGCGACGTCGGTTCTGGTGGCCACGTCTCCGTTGCTGGAGGGCGTGGGCGGCAAGTACTTCGAGGACTGTGAGGAGGCTCAACCGAACCAGCCGGGCACGCGGCGCGGATTCGCGGCGTACGCACGGGACCCGGAAGCGGCGGAGCGCCTGTGGCAGGTGTCGCTGGAGACGTTGGCCGGGTGAGTGTTGGCCGGGTGAGTGTGGTCGGG
>DASZXM010000171.1:0-3745 GCA_035546415.1 Pseudonocardiaceae bacterium | reverse complement strand
AACGGCTGTACCTGCTGCTGATGCGCGCACTGTGCGGCATCGGCGACTCGGTCGGCGCTCTCGCCGCCTACGGCGACGCCCGTGCCGCGCTGGTCCGGGAACTGGGTGTGGAACCGGGACCGTCGCTGCGCGAGTTGCAGGCCAGGGTGCTGCGCGGTGACATGGCCGGTGTCAACGAACCGGACCGTCCGGTAGCCGAACCCGTCCAGGTCTGGCCGACGCCCCGGCAGCTGCCCAGGGACATCCCGGACTTCACCGGCCGGGACGGCATCGTCGCGCAGGTCGCCGAGTGGCTCGGCGACCCGGACTCGATGCCGGTGGCCACCGTGACCGGGTCGCCGGGCACCGGCAAGACCGCCCTGGCGATCCGCGCCGCCCACCGCGTGGCCGCCGACTTCCCGGACGGCCAGCTGTACGTGTCCCTGGACGCGGGCTCGGCGCGGCCCCGGCAGCCCGAGCAGGTGCTGGCCGGACTGCTGCGCGATCTGGGCATGCCCGACTCCGGCCTGCCGGCGGGCCTGGCCGAGCGTGCCGCGGCGTTCCGGTCCCGGCTGGCCGGCAGGCGGGTGCTCGTCGTGCTGGACGACGCGGCCGACATCGCCCAGGTGCGGCCGCTGCTGCCCGGCACCCCCGGCAGCGCCGTGCTCGTGACCAGCCGCAGCCGGCTGGTCGAACTCCCGGTCACCGGCGCGACCCAGCTCGGCCTGCTCACCCACGACGAGGCACACGAGCTGCTGGCCAAGGTGATCACGCCCGAACGGGCGGCCGCCGAACCGGCGGCGGCCGCCGAGCTGGTGCAGCTGTGTGGCCTGCTGCCACTGGCGATCCGGGTGCTCGCGGCCCGGTTGGTGACCCGGCCGACGTGGTCGCTGCGGTCGCTGCTGGACCGGTTGCGCGACCAGCGGCGGCTGCTGGACGAGCTGACCATCGGCGAACTGGACGTGCGCGCCGGTTTCGAGGTGTCCTACGGCCAGCTCGGCCCGGCCGACCAGGCGCTGTTCCGGCGGTTCGCGATCGCGGGCGTGCCGGATGTGCCGCCGTGGGCGATCGAGGCGCTGGCCGGACCCGGGGACGTCGACCGCGCGCTGGACCGCCTGCTGGACACGCACCTGCTGGAGCCGTTCTCCACCGGGCGCGGTGAGCGGTACCGGATGCACGACCTGGTGCGGGTGTTCGCGGCCGAGGTGGGCCGGGCCGCCGACGGTGACGTCACGACTGCCGGGCCGGCCCGCACGGCGCTGCGCAGGCTGTTCGAGCGGACCAGGAGCCTCGCCGAGGTCGCGTACCGCAGCCTGCCCACGCCCGCGGACTGGCTGCCACCCGTCGGCCCGGCCCCGCTGCCGGACTCCGGCCGGACGGCCGACGAGGTGACTGCGGACGTGATGGACTGGTGCGGCAGGGAAATCCAGCTGATCCAGTCGGTGCTGACCCGGACGGCGGCCGAGTGGCCCGCGGAGACGCTGGACACGGTCGAGCGGCTGACCGGCTTCCTGGCCATCCAGTCCCGGATGGGGGAGACCGACCGGCTGTACGGGGCCGTCGCGCTGGCCGCCGGTGACTCGGGTGTCGTGCTGGCCAGGGCGAACTACGGGCTCGCGCAGGCGAAGATGATGGCCGGCAGGCTGACCGAGGCGGCGGCGATGTTCACTGCGGCGGTGGACGGGTTCGCGATGGCCGGCGAACTGGTGGGCCTCGCGCACGGCCTGACGTTCCTGAGCTTCTGCCACAGCCATCGCGGCGAGCTGGACCAGGCCGACGAACTGGCGAACCGGGCGATCCGGCTGGCCCGGGAGGCCGGTGACCTGCGCTGCGAGACCCGGGCGGTGCGGCAGTTGGGCGCGGTGCGCATCCGCCAGGGCCGGGTGCGGGCGGCCGTTCCGTTGCTGGACCGCGCGTTGACGCTGGCCGACCGGGCCGGGTCGGCGGACCTGGAGGCCATCGTGCTGAGCACGCTGGCCAACGCGCTCGTGGAGTCCCGGCAGCTGGACCGCGCCGAGGACGTCTGCCGGCGGGCGGCCCTGCTGCTGGACGGCCAGGCACAACCCGTTGGGCGGGCGTACATCCAGGTCATCCAGGGGCAGATCGCCGAGCTACAGGGCCGGCACGCGGCAGCGATCGAGCTGCTGGAGAGCGCGCGGTTGGTGTTCCGGCAGCTGGGGGAGCGGCGCGGCGAGGCGAGCGCGGACTACCGGCTGGGCGTGAACGAACTGGCGCTGGGCCGTCCGGTGCGCGGGGTCCCGCTGCTGCGGTCGGCGGCCAGCGTGTTCCACGAGCTGGCACTGCCGGCCCGGGCCGAGCAGGCCGAACGGGCACTGCGCCAGGTCTCCCACCCCTACGTCGCGGACTGACGACGGCCACGCGATCCACTGTGTCCGTGCCGAGCCGACGGTGGCGTCGTGACTGTCGCATACGGGTCGAATGCCGGCTATGTGGTGGGGATATGGGGTGATTATGGCGTTGCTCGTTACGTTGTCCGCACCTGCTGTTCCTCCTGGTGGGGATGATGAGCGAGCGCGACGTCACGGCATTCCAGATCCTCGGTCCGCTCGGCATTCGCGTTGCCGGACGGCGGGTCACCGTCAAGGCGCCCCGGCAGCGGGCCGTGCTGGCGATGCTGTTGTTGTCGTCCGGTTGTCTGGTGCCGCTGGAACAGCTCATCGAGGCCGTGTGGCCGGACGGTCCGCCCGCGACCGGCCGCACCCAGGTGGCGATCTGCGTGACCGCGTTGCGGAAGCTGTTCCGGGAAGCCGGTTGCGACGATGACGTGATCGTCACCGCGCCGCGCGGCTACGTGCTCCCACCGACTCATCGGATCGACGCCGTCGACTTCGCGGACCGCGTGGCGGATGGCCGGGGTGCCGTTCGGCAGGGCCGGACCGTGACCGCGATCGCCAGGTTCACCGAGGCCCTGGCGATGTGGCGCGGACCGGCCCTGCCGGGGCTGCGGGGCAGGCCGGTGGAGCAGGCGGTCGGCCGGTTGGAGCAGGAACGCCTTGTCGTGCAGGAGGAACTGGCCGCGCTGAAGCTGGCCATCGGGCAGCACGACACGGTCGTCGGCGAGCTGTCGGTGCTGGTCGGCGAGCATCCGGCACGGCAGACCGCGCGGGCGCAGCTGATGCTGGCGCAGTACCGGTCCGGGCAGCGGGCCGAGGCGCTGGCGACGTTCGCCGAGGGCCACCGGCTGGCCGTCGAGCAGGGTGGGCCCGCGCCGGGGCAGGCGCTGCGCGACCTGCACGAGGCGATCCTGAACAACAGCCCGAGCCTGACGGTCACCGAGCCGCCCAACAGCACCGAGCGGATACCGGCGCAGCTGCCGGCCGCCGTGCCGTCGTTCACCGGCCGGGCGTGCGAGCTGTCCGTGCTGGATCACCTGGTGGACGACGACGAGCCCGACGGCCCGCCCGCCGTCGGCTTGATCACCGGCGGGCCCGGTGTCGGCAAGACCGGGCTGGCCGTGCACTGGGCGCACCGCAACGCCGAGCGCTTCCCGCACGGCCAGCTGTTCGCCGACCTGCACGGGCACGACGACTCCGGCCCCGCCCACCCCGCCGCCGTGCTGGGCTGTTTCCTGCGCGCCCTGGGCGTCTCGGAGGACCGGATACCGGCCGCGGCCGCGGAGCGGGCCGCGCTGTACCGCAGCGCGCTGGCCCATCGGCGGACGCTCGTCGTGCTGGACAACGCGCGCTCGTTCGCGCAGGTCGAGCCGCTGATCCCGGGCAGCGGCACGTGTTGTGTGCTGGTCACC
>DASZXM010000170.1:0-4323 GCA_035546415.1 Pseudonocardiaceae bacterium | reverse complement strand
AGGTGTCGGTCTCGGCCTTGACCGGGGTGAGCACGATCGCCAGCAGCGGACAGACGGCCGCGCACGCGAACGCGACGGCGTAATTGCCGGAGCCGATGATCAGACCGAGCACCGGCGGCGTCAGCGCGGCGACCACGTTCTGGCCGGTGTTCTGCGCGCCCAACGCCCGCCCCGCCCACGCGTGGCCGGCGATCTCGGCGGTGGCGGTGTAGCCCAAACCGTTGTCCGCCACGGTGATCACGGCACCGACGGCCAAGGCGGCGACGATCAGCCAGGGTGCTTCGGCGTCGCCCAGCGCGGCGAGCAGCATCACGGCCGCGCTCGCCACGGCCAACTGCCGCATGGGCCGCAGGCGGCTGCCGACGCGGTCGGACCAGTAGCCGGACCCGAGCCGGCCGACGGCACCGGCCGCCTGGATCGCCGCCATGAAGCCACCGGCAGCCGCGGCGGCCCAGTGCTGCCGGCTGACGAGGTACTCCAGGCCGAACGCGGCGATCGCGAACTGCGGGACGACGAGCATCGCGCTGGCGGCGTGCACCCGCCAGATCGTCGGCGAGCGATAGGGCGACGGCACCCGCTCACCCGGCACGGACGGCGGCCGCGGCGGGTCGACGACGAACACGACGACGAGCACGGCGGACACCAGGCACAGCCCGGCAGGCAGTAGCAGCGCGAGCCGGAAGTCGTTGCGGGACAACAGCGGCAGCGACACGGCGGCGATGGCGACGCCGAGCGGCTGAGCCATCTGCCGGACACTCATCGCGACCCCGCGCTCGGCCTTGGCGAACCAGCCCATCACGACACGCCCACTGGCGGCGTTGACGGACGCGCCGAACGCCCCGGCCAGCCCGAGCAACAGGACGAACCCGACCATCCCGTGGGTCGCGGTCGCGGCGACGACGACGAGCGCACCGCAACCGGCCAGCCCGATGACGATCACGATCCGCTCGCCGTAGCGGTCGGCGACCGCTCCCCAGGCGATCAGCGTGAGCAGAAGACCGACGGTCGGAGCGGAGACGACGACACCGGCGGCAGCGAGCGAGAGATGCTCGGCGGCCCGCATGGCGGGAACGAGGAACGGCAACCCGTAGACGAAGGAGAAAGTGGACGCCTGGGAGGCAAGCCCCAGGGCGAGAATGAGCCACCGCCGAGAACCGACCGTCGACACGCCACCGTCCGAACCAGTCCGCGCGACCGCGCCACCGTCCGAACCGGCCGGCGTAACCGCGCCGCCACCCTCCACCACGCCTCCCACATCATGAGAATCAGTTCTCTCATAATGGACGCTAGGCGAGCGCACCTCTCCCGCGCAACGGTGCTTTCACATCGTGGACTAGCTGCCGATCAGCTTCGCGTACGCCGGCTTGATCACGTTGTTGATGATCTCCAGCCGTTCGTCGAAGCCGATGAACGCCGACTTCATCGCGTTCACCGTGAACCACTGCATGTCGGCCCAGCCGTAGCCGAAGGTGTCGATCAGGGCGGCGAACTCGCTCGTCACCGAGCAGTGGCTCATCAGGCGGTTGTCCGTGTTCACCGTGACCCGGAACCGCAGCCGCGTCAGCAGACCGATCGGATGTTCCGCGATGGACGTGGCCGCACCGGTCTGCAGGTTCGACGTCGGACACATCTCCAGTGGGATCCGCCGGTCGCGCACGTAACTGGCCAGTGGACCGAGTTGTACCGATCCGTCCTGGCCGACCTTGATGTCGTCGACGATCCGCACGCCGTGCCCCAGCCGCTCGGCACCACAGTGCTGGATGGCCTCCCAGATGGAGGGCAGGCCGAACGCCTCGCCGGCGTGAATGGTGAAGTGCGCGTTCTGCTGACGCAGGTATTCGAACGCGTCGAGGTTGCGGGTGGGTGGGTAGCCGGCCTCGGGACCGGCGATGTCGAACCCGACGACGCCGACGTCCCGGTAGCGGACGGCGAGTTCGGCGATCTCCATCGACCGGGCGTTCTGGCGCAGCGCGCACAGCAGCGTGCCGATCCGGATACGCCTGCCCTGCGCTGCGGCCAGGCGCTCACCCTCGCGGAAGCCTTCCTGCACGGCCTGCACGACGGTGTCCAGGTCCAGTCCGCGCTCCACGTGCAGTTCCGGCGCGTAGCGGACCTCCGCGTAGACGACGCCGTCGGCGGCCAGGTCGAGGACGCACTCCGACGCGACGCGGGCCAGTGCCGCCTCGTCCTGCATGACAGCGCACGTGTGCGCGAACGTCTCCAGGTAGCGGACCAGGGAACCGGAGTCGGCGGCCGAGCGGAACCAGTCGCCGAGCGCGGCCGGGTCGGTGGTGGGCAGGTCGCGGTAGCCCGCCGCGTCGGCGAGTTCGATGACCGTCGCCGGCCGCAGCCCGCCGTCCAGGTGGTCGTGCAGCAGCACCTTGGGTGCCGCGAGCAGGGCGGACGGCGTGATGGGAGTGGTCGGATCTGCCATGGCGACACGGTACTCCGGACCCCGGAAATGCCGGCCGCGACGATCATGGAAGGGTATGCTCCGCATGCCTGTTACGTGGTGGCGGAAAAGATCACCCGAATGGGCGAACGACAGCAAGGACGGGTGATCGATCGTCGGCAATGAGCGAGCAAATGATCGTCCTACGGTCACCCAACCCGCTATCGGGTTACTGTTGGTCAAGTTGACGTAGATCAACTAGGCCATTCGCGGCGCCGTTACTCCTCCTTTCGGGCCAGTCGCGGGCACGAACCCGTGACGAACGCCCGGGGGGCCTGCGGAGCGCCACCCGACAGTGGCTAGGCTCGGGGCTCCCCTCCCCACGGACGAAGGCTTGTTGCCGTGAACGAGAACAACACGATGTCTTTCGACCGCATGCGCAACATGCTCAACCGTGCGGCCGAAGTGCGTGAGAGCGAACAGCAGCAGATTTTCGACGCGTTGGACGAGATCCACGCGCGACTGCAGCCGGTCGAGTCACTGGGCGCAGTGCGCAAGCGGCTGTCGGAACTCCCCGATCGGACCGAGGTCAGCGTGCTGGCCGAGCGTGTCGACGAGGCCCTGGCCAAGCTGGAGGCCCAGGATTCCGCGATCGCGGAACTCGGCCGCTCCGTCGACTCCATGGTCGACCGGCTGGCCAAGCCGTTCGCCCAGCTCGACGGCCGCTTGGACGGCGTGTCCGGCAGGTTCGAGGGCGTCGCTGGCCGGATGGACGGCCTGGAGGACAAGCTCGCCAACATCCACAAGCGGATCGACGGCGTCGACGGCCACCTGGACAAGCAGGACGCGAAGCTGGACGGGCTGCCCCGCGAGGTGCACGTCCCGTTGCGTGAGCGCCTGGACATCCTGGAGACGGCGCTGCGCGGCCGCATCGACGAGGTCGGCGAAGGCGTGCACGAGCACCTCGACGGCACCCGCGAGGCCCTGTACCGCTCGGTGACGGAGTCCACGGCGGCGGTCGGCACGTCGGTGGACAAGGCGGCGGAGACTCTGCACGCCAAGTTCACCCAGGCCAACGACGCCCTGTCCGGCAAGCTCGCGGAGACGGCCACGTCGCTGCGCAGCGGTTTGGACCAGACGCGCGACACCCTGCGCGGCGGCCTGGACGAGGCCCGCGAAGCACTGCACGGCCACATCGACGCCGCCCGCGACGACCTGCACGGCCGGGTCAGCGGAACCGTCGAGGACGCCCGCGCCTCGCTCGACCCGACCGAGCGCCTCGCGGCACTCACCGAGCGCCTGGAACAGGTCACCAGCAGGCTGGACGCCATGGCGGCCCGCATCGACGCGGTCGAGAGCGGCATCGGCGGCCGCCTCGGCGAACTGGCCACGTCGGTCGAACAGGGCCTGCACCAGGTCAAGGGCACGGTGTCGGCCCGCCCCGACGCGGACGCCCTGGCCAACCTGGTGCGCGGCGCCAACGAGGAGTCCGAACGCCGCCACGCCGGCCAACTGGACGAGGCCATGGCCACGTTCGCCGAACTCATCCTCGGCGGCGGCGCACCGACCCCACCCCCGCCGCCCACGGCCCTGCCCCGCCAGCAGCGTCGCGCCCGCGGCCCGAAGAACGGCAAGACGAACGGCAAGGAACTCGACCTGGCCGACGACATCGCCGAAGGCGCCTGAGCAGTCCCGAACAACGGCGAAGCCCCACCGACCTGATCGGCCCGACCGGCCGACCTGATCGGCCCGACCGGCTCGATCAGCCCAGGTCAGTGGGGCTTCGCCGTTTCACCGCACTGCCAACGGACCCAGCATGCCAGCTTCGACGGGCGGCTGCGACACGGGCGACAGGGGTTGTCCACATGAGACCGAGTTGCCCACAGGTTGTCGATAATGGGTTTCGGCGCGTTGACCTGCGGCGATAGGGT
>DASZXM010000169.1:0-3835 GCA_035546415.1 Pseudonocardiaceae bacterium | reverse complement strand
GGCTTCGCGCTCACCGGGTTCGCCCGGCGCGACTGGGCGGACGAGGACTTCGGTGAGATCGTCCACCGGGCGGTGCGCGAGCACGCGCGCACGCCGTTCCGCGAGGAGGTGTGGCGGGCGCTGTCCGAGGGCATCCGGTTCGTGCCGGGCAGCTTCGACGACGACAACGCGTTCGACCAGCTCGCCCAGACCGTCGCCGACCTGGACCGGGTCCGCGGCACCGGCGGCAACCACGCGTTCTACCTGTCCATCCCGCCGGGCGCGTTCCCGGTGGTGCTCAAGCAGCTGTCCCGCTCCGGACTGTCCGCACAGGACGGTGACCAGTGGCGGCGGGTGGTGATCGAGAAGCCGTTCGGCCACGACCTGAAGAGCGCCAAGGAACTCAACGGCATCGTCAACGACGTGTTCCCCGAGGAGTCGGTGTTCCGCATCGACCACTACCTCGGCAAGGAGACGGTGCAGAACATCCTGGCGCTGCGCTTCGCCAACCAGCTGTTCGAACCGATCTGGAACTCCAACTACGTCGACCACGTGCAGATCACCATGGCCGAGGACATCGGCCTGGGCGGTCGCGCCGGGTACTACGACGGCATCGGCGCGGCCCGGGACGTCATCCAGAACCACCTGCTGCAGCTGATGGCGCTCACCGCGATGGAGGAGCCGCTGTCGTTCCACCCGAGGGACCTGCGGGCGGAGAAGGTGAAGGTGCTGTCCGCGACGAAGGCGGTCACCCCGTTCGCCGAGACCACCGCGCGCGGCCAGTACCTGGGCGGCTGGCAGGGCGGCCTGAAGGTGCCCGGCCTGCACGAGGAGGGCGGCTTCGCGAAGGACTCGCTGACCGAGACGTACGCGGCGATCACGCTGGAGGTCGACACCCGCCGCTGGGCAGGCGTGCCGTTCTACCTGCGCACCGGCAAGCGACTCGGCCGCCGCGTCACCGAGATCGCCGTGGTGTTCAAGCGTGCGCCGCACCTGCCGTTCGACTCGACGGCAACCGACGAGCTGGGCCAGAACGCACTCGTGGTGCGGGTCCAGCCGGACGAGGGCGTGACGATCCGGTTCGGGTCCAAGGTGCCGGGCAACCAGATGGAGGTCCGGGACGTCAGCATGGACTTCGGCTACGGCCACGCGTTCACGGAGTCGTCACCGGAGGCGTACGAGCGGCTGATCCTGGACATGCTGCTCGGTGAGCCGTCCCTGTTCCCGGTGAACGACGAGGTCGAGCTGTCCTGGGAGATCCTCGACCCGGTGCTGCGGAGCTGGGCGACCAGCGGCAGGCCGGACCCGTACGACGCCGGCAGCTGGGGCCCGGCATCGGCGGACAAGATGATGGAACGTACCGGCCGCAAGTGGAGGCGCCCGTGATCATCGACCTGCCGTCCACCACTCTGTCCCAGGTCAACAGCAAACTGGTCAGCATCCGCCAGGAAGGCGGCGCGGTCACCCTGGGCAGGGTCCTCACGCTGGTCATCGTGACCGATGACGGATCGAAGACCGAGGACGCCATCGAGGCGGCCAACGCGGCCAGCCGGGAGCACCCGTGCCGGGTGATCGTGGTGGCCAGGGGCGCGAAGAAGGCCGCGGCGCGGCTGGACGCCCAGATCCGTGTCGGTGGCGACGCGGGTGCCAGCGAGGTCGTCGTCCTGCGGCTGTACGGCGCGCTGGCCGACCAGGGTGCCAGCTGTGTGGTGCCGCTGCTGCTGCCGGACACCCCGGTGGTCGCGTGGTGGCCGTCGGAGGCGCCCGCGGTGCCGGCGAAGGACCCGATCGGCCAGCTCGCCAACCGCAGGATCACCGACGCGGCCAACGAGCGGAACCCGGTGAAGGCACTGGAGCAGCGGAAGTCCAGCTATGTCGACGGCGACACGGACCTGGCGTGGACCCGGCTGACGAACTGGCGCGCGATGCTCGCCGCCGCGCTGGACCTGCCGCCGCACGAGAAGGTCACGGCGGCGTCGGTGACCGGTGAGTCCGACTCGCCGTCCACCGACCTGCTCGCGGCGTGGCTGGCGACGTGCCTGAAGATCCCGGTGTCGCGGTACAAGGCGACGTCCGGCGAGGGCATCGTGCAGGTGGTGCTGGAGCGGCGCAGCGGCAACGTGGAGCTGGTCCGGCCGGACGCCAAGGTCGGCACGCTGACCCAGCCGGGCCAGCCGGACCGGCGGATGGCGCTGCACCGCCGCTCCGTGCGGGACTGCCTGTCCGAGGAGCTGCGCAGGCTGGACCCGGACGAGATCTACGCCGAGACGCTGAAGGGCCTGTCGAAGGTCGTCCGCGGCCGGACGGCCCCGGCGAAGCCGAAGAAGGCGACCGAGCCCAAGCCGGTCGAGGCGCCGAAGGCGGAGGCCGCCGCACCCAAGGCTGCCAAACCCGCCAAGGCGCGAGCGCCGCGCAAGGCGAAGGTCGCGGTGGCGGAGTCATGACCACCCCCGAGGTGGTCGTCCTCGCCGAGCCGGAGCTGGTCGCCGCGGCGGCGGCCGCCCGGCTGGTGACGGCGATCGTCGACGCCCAGTCCGCGCGGGGTTGGGCGTCGGTGGTCCTCACCGGGGGCCGCACCGGCAACGCGGTCCTCGCGCACCTGAACGCGAGCCCGGCGCGGGACGCGATCGACTGGCAGCGCATCGACCTGTACTGGGGCGACGAGCGGTTCCTGCCGGCCGGCGACCCGGAGCGCAACGAGACGCAGGCCCGCGAGGCGCTGCTGGACCACATCGCGGTGCCGGCGGACCGGGTGCACGTCATGGAGCCGTCCGACGGCCGGTTCGGCGACGACCCGGACGCCGCGGCCGAGGCGTACGCGCGACTGCTCGCGGCGGCGGCGACACCGCAGGACGACCCGGCGGTGCCCACGTTCGACGTGTGCATGCTCGGCGTCGGTGAGGAAGGCCATACGGCGTCGGTGTTCCCGGACTCGCCAGCGGTCCACGAGACGCGGCGGACGGTGGTGCCGGTGCGCGACTGCCCGAAGCCACCGCCGACCCGGGTGTCGTTGACACTGCCGGCGATCCGACGGTCGGCCCAGGTGTGGCTGATGACGACCGGGTCGGGCAAGGCGGACGCCGTGGCAAGAGCGCTGGGCGGTGCGAGCGAGGTGGAGTTGCCGGCGGCGGGTGCCCTCGGCCGGCAGCGCACGCTGTGGCTGGTGGACCGGGCGGCCGCGGCGAAGCTGCCCGAACCGCGCTAACGGGAGTAGCGGCGCTGGGCCAGTTCGGGCAGCAGCCCGACGGCGCCGGCCAGCAACGGCCCGACCAGTAGTTGTAGCGGCTGGAACGGTGTGGCGCCTGCGGCGTCGGCGCCCACCGCCAGCAGCAACAGCAGTGCGGTGCGGGTGATCGTGGCGGGTCCGATGGCGGAGAGTTCGTCGGTGCCGCCGAAACAGCCGCAGTCGATCTCCAGGCCACGCAGGGCGGCCGACACCTGCGCGACCAGGAACACGGCCAGCAGCGCGGTGGCCAGGGCGGCGCCGAACAGCCGGGTGACGGGCGGCACGAGCAGCACGGTCGCCGCGGTCTCCCCGCAGACGACGGCCAGCGCCACCGGTCCACTGAGGACGGCGGGCAGCATGCGGTAGTCGGCGACCTGCCGGGTGAACTCCCGGAACCGGCCGAACTTGCCCAGCACCGCCTAGCCGAACACACAAGCGAGCACCGGGTACGCCGACTCCAGGATGATCATCCACTCCCCCGTGATCACCGTTCGCTGTGGCCTCCATCACCATGGAAGCGGTTACGGGTGGATCGCTCAAGAACCTCTTGCGCAGATGGTCCGGTTGTCGGCAGATCAGTCGGCCGCCTGGTCCGGGTGCTACTGGACCAGCCGGCGGACGGTCCCCGGA
>DASZXM010000168.1:0-2875 GCA_035546415.1 Pseudonocardiaceae bacterium | reverse complement strand
GCAAGGACGGCGAGGGCGACAGCCCCGCGTTGTCCGCCGACGGCCGCTACCTCGCGTTCACCACCAACGCGGCGAACATGGCCAACGGCGTGGACACCGGTCGCGGCGGCGAAGGCGGCACCGTTCGCAACCGCCAGGTGGTGGTGCGGGATCTGGTCGTGGACGCGGCCCGCGAGTCCGCACACCTGCCCCGCCTGCCCGCCGAACTGGCCTCGCCCAGCGTCGATCACACCTGCGGGTCGAGCCAGGGCACGTCCTGTGCCGGTGACGACGACAGCGGCGGACCGGCGCTGTCGGCCGACGGTGCGGTGGTGGCGTTCACGTCGTGGGCCGATGATCTGGTATCCGGCGACACCAACGAGGCTCCGGACGCGTTCGCCCGGCGGTTCCTGCCCACCGTGACCGCCGACCCCGTGACGTTCGGCACCGTGCCGCTCGGGACGAGCAGCACGGACACCGCCGTGGTGCGGGAGGTCGGTTTCGGACCGGTCCACGTCACCGGCGTCACCGTCACCGGCCCGGACGCCGGCGATTTCACGGTGTTCCCGGCGGAAACGTGCTCGGGCGGCGTGCTGCACGAGACCGACACCTGTCTGGTGTCGCTCCGGTTCGCGCCGCACGCGACCGGAACACGCCAGGCGTCCCTGGTGATCAGCCAGCTCGACGGCACGCCATCGGTGAACGTACCGATCACCGGCGGCGCCGGACCCGCCGTCGTCGACTTCCAGGCGACACCGGACCCACTGGTGTTTCCCGGTCCGCAGCTCGCGCTGTCCAGTAGTGGGCCCGGTGTCGTCACGGTGCACGACGCCGGTGCGACACCGTTCACCGTCAGCTCGGTGCGGGTTCTGGCCGGACCACGGCTGTTCGCCGGCGACTACACGATCCTCGGCGACGGCTGCACCGGGGCCACCCTCCCGGTGGGCGGCGTGTGCCAGGTGGTGGTGTTCGACACCCCGCACGGTGCCGGTGACCGGCCCGGCGCCCTGGAGTTCACCGACAGCGGTGGTGTCCCACACGTGGTGGGTCTGGCCGGCAGCGGGACCACGCCGACCGTGCGGGTGTCGCCGGCGGTGGTGCCGGCAGGCCGGGTCACCACGGTCACCGGCACCGGTTGGCCGGCCGACCATTCGGTCACCCTGGCGGTGGCGCCACTTCCCGGTCACGACAGGCTGACCGTGGTCACCGCGGCGGACGGCACGTTCAGCGCTCCCCTGGTGATCTTCGCACACACCCTCGTCGGCGACTGGCCGATCACCGGCACGGCGAGCGGAACCTCGCTGACGGCGACCACGTCCCTGCTCGTCGTCCTGGGCACCTACCAGCCACCGGACTTCACGACCCGTCGATGACGGCTCCGTCCGGCCACCCGCTGTCAGGCCACGTCCACCCGATGCACCACGTGCACCGGCTTGGCCGCCGCCACCAACGCATCGACCACGGCCACCGACTCGGGTTCACCGATCCGCACCGTGACGGACGGCGGCTCGTCACCGACGTCCGCCGTGTCCGGCGTGGTGGACCACGAGACGCCGCCCGAGTCGACCACGTCCACCCGGCCGCCGGTCACCAGCTCCACGTGCTGGCGCAGGCCGGCCACGGTGCCCCTGATCCGGTACAGCTCGACGGCCGTGGCGACGATCGCCCGGCGCCGTTCCGGCGGCCAGTTCTCGTCCAGGTCGGCGCCCACCCAACTGGCCAGCCAGTCCAGGAAATCCGCCGGCGCGAGCCAGGGATCGAGATAGGCGGGCAGGCAGTCCAGCGTCGCGATCACCGGCGCCAGCACGTCGTCCAGCGCGGCGGTCAGCAGCATCGTGACGGCATCCTCCTGGTAGACCGCGGGCAACAGGCTGCCCAACGGGTACGGCGTGCCGAGTCCAGGCACCATGCCACGCATCTGTGACGTTCCCTTCTGCCGACCGGTCCAGGCCGTCTAGCCGATGCCGAACAACTCGATCTCGGTGATCGCCACATCGGACGCGCCCTGTGCCTCATGGACGTCGTCCACCTGGATCTGCACGCTGGTGATGCCCACTCCGCCGCTCAGCGTGAACTGCTGCGCCGTCGGGGTGTCCTGCGGCAGGATGTCGTCCGACTCCGAGTTCGAGAACAGCAGGTGCAGCGCTGCCGGCCGGTCGTGGGCGGTGAAGTTGTCACTCGCGCCCAGCATGATGATCATTTTTCGGAGTGCGATGTGCTTGCCGAAGTTCAGCGTCAGCGTCGGCTTCTTGTTCGGCGACCACGACGCGAGCCAGTAGGTGTTCTTGAACTCGTCCACGGCGTACCGGCCCGGGTGGCCGGGTAGCTCGGCGTTGTCGGTCACCGAGACCGGGTGTTCGGGCACGAGTTGCTGGTCGGCGGCGCCGGTGATCTTCTGCTTGACGGCCGCCACCCGGGTGTTCACGGCCGTGCGGAACGGCGGGTAGAGCCCGTAGAGGGTGCCCAGGACGAGCACGATCAGCGCGATGACGGCGCGAATCCTGCGGTTGATCCTGGTCAGCGCCGGTCGCGCGCGGCTGGTCGCCGATTTCCCCGGTCGCGTACCGGCTTTCATCACCTTCGGACCGCGCCGCGGCAGCAGCCTGCGCCACCACGGTGCCCGCACGACTGCGGCCTCGGTCAGCGGTCCGCCGCACCGGCTGCAGAACTTGCGGGTCGGCAGGTTGCCCTCACCGCACTCGCCGCAGATCAGGTCGCCCGGACGCAATCGCCGGCGCGGCTCGGTCCTGCGGACCGGAACGGCTCGGGTACGGGCGATCCGCGGCACCATCTCCCCCACCGAGTCCGGCGCGGGCTCGGGTGACGACGGCGGCATCGCACCGGGTTCCGGCACGGTGTTCGCCGGCTCGTCACCGTCGTCGCGACGATCGATGGG
>DASZXM010000167.1:0-11534 GCA_035546415.1 Pseudonocardiaceae bacterium | reverse complement strand
CCACCGCGGCGCCCGCCACCACGTGGCCTTCGGTTTCGGCCCGCACCAGTGCCTCGGGCAGAACCTGGCCAGGACGGAGTTGCAGATCGTGTTCGACACCCTGTTCACCCGGTTGCCGAACCTGAAGCTCGCGGTCGACGTCGATGATCTGCCGTTCAAGGACGACGCGGCGATCTACGGCCTCTACGGCCTTCCGGTCACGTGGTAGGACGGGGGACATGAAAATCATCGCGGACACCGGCAAGTGCATCGGCGCCGGTCAGTGTGTGCTCACCGAGCCGGCGCTGTTCGATCAGCGGGAGGACGACGGCACGGTCGTCGTGCTGGACGACACGCCCGAGGGTGCGCTGGTCGAACAGGCGCGCACGGCCGTGCGGGTGTGCCCGAGCCAGGCGCTGTCGTTGCAGGAGTGATGCCGGGTCGTGTCCGGCTCTGTTGGGGCAACGGTGATGTCGGGTAGCCTGGACGACGGGTGAAGAGTAGTGGAGGACTCGTCGGTCCTGGTGCCGGACCTCCGTGGCCGGCAGGCGTTGGACGCCTGGCTGTCCGGGCACGACATCGGCTTGCTCTTGCAAGGTCCCGATCCTGATTCGCACCCGCTGGTCAATGGGAGGGTCGTGGCGCAGGTGCCTGCGCCGGGCACCCGGCTGGGCCGGTGGGATGTGGTCACGGTGTGGATCGTGGACGGCGGTGAGGGAGCCGGAGTCCGCGAACCCAGGCGCCCGCTGCCGAACCACTTGCGCGAAGCCGGTTAACGTTCCCGTTTGGACAGTGGCAGCACCAGCCACAGGAGGACGAAGAGCAGGAAGGCCGCGCACGCCATCACGATGGCCGGTGCGGTGTCGACGACCGCGGAGGTCGCCAGGAGGACGGCACCGGACATCGCGGCGGCGAGCGCGGCCAGACCGGCCAGTGCGAACCGGTTGCCCCACTGGATGATGTCCAGGCGGCGGCCCTGCCGGAAGTAGAGTCGATGCCACGCGACCGGTGCGATGAGGAGCGTGGCGGAGACGGTCGTGAGAAGGACGGTCACGAGCAGGGTGACCCGTTGGAGATCACTGGCGCCCGCGAAACGGGCCGTGAAGGTGACGGACAGCAGGAACGCGAACAGGATCTGTACGCCCGCCTGCGCGACGCGCAACTCCTGCAACAGTTCGCCCATGTTCCGCGCGAGCTGTTGCTGCTCGGACTCCTCGGACGCATCGTTCTCAGACGTCATCCGCCAGGGGTTCCCGGGATCGGCGACGCGGAAACGGAGCCCTGCACCGGTCGGGCCCGGCTCCACTGTGGAGCTACGTCCGCGTCTTGTTCAGCTGTACGTGGAACAGGCGTTGGCCGTCCACGTTGCTCGTCCAGTAGTCGACCGAGTCGGACAAAGTCCGCAGAATGCGCAAGCTTAGTGGGCCGACGCTGGGTTCACGGCTGCTTGTCAGGGCCACCTGGGCGCTGACCTCGTACTCCGTCGCCGAGACCAGTAGCCGGCAGACCAGGACGCTGCTCGGGTCCGAGTTCGCCAGGACCGTGGCGCATGCCTCTTCGACCGCCAGCCTCAGATCCGCGATCGCGTCCAGGTCGTAGTCTTCGCGCATTGCCATGTCGGCCGCCATCGCTCGGAATGCCGGCACCCTGTCCATGCGTGCCAGCATCCGGATCTCGACCTCGTTCGGACGCAGAGCCCGATCGTTCACGAGTGGCAACCTCCGGGGTGATGTTGCTGGTGTTCCCAGACCTGTGCTACCCGTAAACACCAGCCGCATGATAAGCGCAGGAGGCTCACCGTGGCGGAAGCTGACAGCGATCTCACGGTTTCCGTCACCGCGCCTGACTCGGCGACGGTCGTTCTGCACGTGTGTGGTGATGTCGACATGGTCACCGCTGCGGTGCTGGCCGAGCACGTCCGGCAGCAGCAGGGGACGTCGATCGGCACGTTGGTGGTCGATCTGTCGGAGGTGACGTTTCTCGGGTCGGCCGGCTTGGCCGTGCTCGCCGAGGCGCACGACGCCTGTCGGGACCGGGGCGTGGAGCTGCGGGTGGTGGCGACGTCGCGGATGGTGTTGCGGCCGCTACAGGTCACCGGGTTGGACACGCTGTTGACCATAGTGACCGATTGACCGCGCAATTTTGGCCTCCCCTGGTGGTCGACGCAGGTCAGAGCGGTACCACGGTCCGCTTGCGGTCGCCGATTTCCAGGTTTGAGGGGTCGTCCGGTGGGATACCTGTGTCCGGGGCCGTGCCGGTCGGGGTGGCGGTCCCGGGCAGGAAGGTGAAACCGGATGCACCCGTCCGTGACCGAGACAGCGCAGCAGGACGTCGTTCGCACCCAGGACCAGGGCTCGGACCTGGCCTGGCCGGACGCGCTCGGGCGGACCCGCAGGTCCGCGGCTCTCGTGCTGTCCCTCGCCGTGCTCATCGGGGCGGCCGGCGTGGGAGCGGCGTTCGGGGCCGGCTGGACGGGGGTCCTGGTCGCCCTCGCGGTGGCCGTGCCGGCCGGTGGGCTGGTGGCCGCCGTCGCCTGGTGGGCGACGCTGTGGCAGCCGCAGTCCGGCCACGGGCGCGGCGCCGTGCTGGCGATGCGCCGGGAGCGCTGACAGCTGCACCGCGGCGTCCTACACCGTGGCGTCCTACACCGTGGCGTCCTACACCGTGGCGTCGTGATCCGGCAGCTCGGACACGACCGTCAGTGCCTGGTCCAACCCGGTGATCGCCATGACCCGTGTAACGGCGGGCCGCGGTGCGACGACCAGGAACGAGTCGTGCCGGTGGTGCCACGACACGAGCAGGCCCAAACCTGCCGAACCGAGGAACGTGACACCGCTCAGGTCGAGTGCGAGCACGGGCGCCTGTGCGGCGGCCTCGGTCAGCGCCGCGTCCACGGCCGGTGCCGTCTCCAGGTCGATCTCACCCGTGACCGTCACGACGGCGCCCACGGGTCTCACGTGCCACGACACCGCGAACGCGGCAGGCTGGATTTCGGTCACGATCGCCTCACTCACGCCGGTGGTGCCGGTCACGGCGCGGCACCGCGCTGCGAAGCGCCGCTGGGAGGAGGCTGGTTGCTCAACGACCCCGGCGCTCACCATAGCGGTACCGTCCGAAGTCGGCCACACTCCGTGTCAGCAACGGTTTTCCGGCGCCCGTGGCGAGGCCCCACCAGACAGCTGATCAGGCCGCGTCGACTTCAGCCGCCCAGTGCCGCCGCGGCCGCCCGGACGTCGACGTAGTCGCGCACGTGGGCGATCCGCCCGGCGCGCGTGGTGAGCACGACGATGTTGGGCAGCGCGAACCCGCCGGTGGCCGTGCTGGTGCCGATGGCTTCCTGTTCCACGACGATCGTCGCGGGATCGCCGGTGTCGTGCACGGCGATCGTGCGGTAGCGCTCGTATCGCAGCGGGAAGTCCCGCCAGCCCGCGGTGATCCAGTCCACGATCGCGTCCCGGCCGTCGAGCCGGGACGGCATGCCCGGGTAGGCGAACGGGAACTCGTGAACGGCGTCGACCGCGTACAGGTCCCGCAGGTCGTCGGCGGACCGGTCGACGGCGACCTGCCGCATGCGCTCCAGAACGGCCCGCGAGTCGGTGTCCCGGCCGCCGAGCGGCACCCGCCTCGCGGTCACCCGGCGGTGGCTGATCCGCCAACCGTCAGGGCATCGGGTGACTATGTCGTCGTAGATGACGCTGCCGGCAGTTCCGTCCGCCCGGATGCCGATTCCCTTGGAGCGCACCCGCGCCGAGCCGTCGTCGAGCTGGGTGATCACGATGTTGGTGACGTGATGGCCGACCGGGTTGGCGTCGCCCAGGGCGAGCGCGGACTCGCGGAGGGCCGCGGTGCCGTGCACCGAGCCGAGGCCGAAGTCGGCCAGGTCGTAGTTGACGTCCGGAGTGAACAGCTCGCTCGCCCGGTCCAGGTCGCCCGCGTCGGTGAGGTGCCCGTGGCGGTTGATCAGGTCGTTGATGTCGATCCGGTCCTGCTCCGTCAGCGCCATGGCGGCCTTTCCAGCAGTAAGGTGAGACATGGTCCGGTTGTTTCGGACAGTACCGGACCATGTCCCCGGTTAGCAAGAAGGTGGTCGCGCTGGCAGGTCAGGAGCGGTACCGTCCGATGCGCGCGGACGCCCGGCGCAACTACGAACGGCTGGTGGAGCAGGCGAAGATCGCGTTCGCCGAGTCCGGCATGGACGCCTCCCTGGACGACATCGCCCGGCGCGCCGGGGTGGCCAGCGGGACCCTCTACCGGCATTTCCCCACCCGGCTGGACCTCGTGGCCGCCGTACTCGCCGGGCGGATCGCGGAACTGGTCGACCTCGGCCGTGGCCTGCTCTCGGCCGACGACGCGCTGGACGCCCTGACCACCTGGTTGCGTGCCGTGCTGCGGCACGGGTTGACCTACCGGGGCCTGTCGGCGGCCGTCCTGAACTCGGCGCTCGACCAGCGAACGGGCCTGGTGGCCGCCTGGCACGCGGAACTGTTCGACGTCGGCGCCGCGTTGCTGGCGCGGGCGCGGCAGTCGGGTACGGTCGTGGCGGACGTGGCCGACGCGGACGTGCTGCGGATGGTCGGCGCCATCGCCTGGGCCACGCAGGACGGTCCGGACAGCGTCGCGCACGCCGACCGGCTGCTCGCCGTCCTGGTGAACGGGCTACGGCACACCGGTTGACACGATCGGCCGTTCACGATCACGTGGTGCGCGGCGGCATCCCGGTGTAGGTCGCAACCGTTCTACCGCAGTGCCTCGGCCGAGTCGCGGAGTGCGCTCAGGAAATCCGCGACCGGAACCGAGCGTTCCACGTGCGGCAGGGTCACCACGGTCACCCGGCGGGTGAACGTGGGATCGCTCAACGGCCGGATGGCCACGTCGTCGCGGGCGGGCCGCAGGGACAGTGCGGGCGCCATGCTGACGCCCATCCCGGCGGCCACCAAGCCTTGCAGCGACTGGTAGTCGTCGGCGCGGAACGCGACGTCCGGTTCGAAACCGGCGATCCGGCACATCGTCTCGTAGGCGTCGGCGTAGGGCGGACGGTGCGCGCGGACCACCCACCGCTCGTGTGCCAGGTCGGCCAGCGCGATGTGCTCCTTGCCGGCCAGGTCGTGATCGACGGGCAGCACCACCATCAGCGGGTCGTCCGGCAGCCGCGACACCGACAGCGACCGGTCCAGCGGCTGCGGGGCGAAGTTGTAGTCCCACAACAACAACAGGTGGACCTCGCCCTCCCACAGCCGGGCCAACAGGTCGTCGGTGGGAATGGACCGCAGCAGCACCCGCACCCCCGGTTGCTGTGCCTTGAACAGCTTCAGCGCGTGCGGCAGCAACTCCATCCCGGCGGTGGAGAACGCGCCCAACCGGATCTCCCGGCTGTGGTCGCCGAACGCCTGGATCTCCTGCTCGATGGCGGAGATCTCGCCGAACAGCCCCCGGGCGCGCTGCACCAAGGTCTCACCGGCCTCGGTGAGCGAGACACCACGGGGCGTCCGGCGGAACAGCGGAACGCCGATCTCCCGTTCGAACACCGACATCTGCTGGGACACGGCGGATTGGGTGAGGTAGAGCTTCTGTGCGGCAGCGGTGAACGACCCTTCGTCCGCGACCGTGACGAAGATCCGTAGCCGTCGCACGTCCAACACAGCAGCGTCCTCTCCGTCGACGCCCCATGGTATACCGCGCTGACGTGCGACGATGCGTCCCTTCGGGCCAGTCGGGCGCGGCGTGCGCGCCACGGTCGACGCCGACGCGATCAATCGGACAGTGATCGCGCGACCGACCGACAGATGGACAGAATGCTGACAATCCATTTGTCGCGCACTTTTCCGGCGTGATCCGCGTATAACTGCGACTGAGCGGACCGTCAAGGAGGGGTGATGCCCCAGTCGAGCAGTCGGCAGTCGACTCTCTATCGCCTCACCGGCGCCGACGACTTGTCGGAATACCTCAGCAGACCCGATGTCGTCGACACGGTGACCGACACCCGTTTCGAGCGGGACGGCTTTCACTGTTTCCTGCGCCACGGGTACGTGACGTCCACCAACCCCCGATGGCAGGCCCACGTCGAATCGTTGTTGGGTCAGCCCATCGTGCTGCCGAGCGTCGACCCGTTCGCGGTTCTGCTCGTCGATCGCCCACCCTGGGTGTACGCACTGACCTGGGGGTCCGGCTACCTGCTGGTGAGGGACGAGTTCGTCGAACAGGGGTTTGGACTGTCATTCGGCATCGCCCGGCTCGACGAGTACCGGGTGGGTTCCGTACGCAGCCACGCGCTGGACACGTCCTCGCGCATCGCCGAGGTTACATTCCCCCATGGCGCCGACATCGGGCGTTTCGGTATTCGCGAACACGGTCAGCTCGTCACGGAGGTCAAGGGGCCGGCCGACCTCGCCGATCTGGAATGCTGCCGCAACTCCAGTAGGACGAGCCGGTCCATCAAAGCCGCCGACCAGCTGAAGGTGCCGCTCGCCCATGAATTCGCTGGCCTCATTCGTGACATCGACACGATCGCCGGGGTGACGGACACCTCGGCGCCCGAGAACGCGCTGCGGGTGATCTCCCAGACGCGTCGGCTGCGGCGGCGCCACCGGCTCGTTCCGGAACTGGAGCACAGGCTGGCGCAAGCGATCCGCGGAGCGGACACCGGACAGCTCGACATCGGATGGCCGACCGGAGCGGTCGATTACGGTGACGCGGAGTCGTTCCGTATCCACTCGCTGGGCGTCGGCGGCGCGATGCACGTGCCGGCGCCGCTGACACTGGACGACCTGGCCGCCCGGGTCCGACCGCTGTCCGCCGGCGACCGGATCGAGGCCCTGCGGCGTGGACATGTGCAGGCGTACACGGACGAGGAGGGCACCGAGCAACTCGCCGGTGGGACGAACGCGCTGAAGTGGATCGCGTTCGAGACCGTGATCGACGACAACCGGTACGTGCTGCGCGGCGGCGAGTGGATTCGGATCGGCGAGGCGTACGTCGACCAGATCCGCCACGACGTGGACGAACTGCTGGCCGATCGGTTCGACCGGCCCTTTCCACGATGGGTGCGGTCCAAGGGTTCCGACGACGAACACCGTTACTGCGAGTTGGTCGCGAACCAGACCGACATGCTCTGTTTCGACAGGGCGTTCGCCAGGACACCCCGGCACCAAAAGATCGAGCTGTGCGATCTGCTCGGACCGGCGGACGAGCTGGTCCATGTGAAGTGGCTCGGCGGGGCTCCTTCGTTCAGCCACCTGATCTCCCAGGCCGAGGCGTCCATCGCGGCACTGCAGAACGAACCGGCGGCGTTCGCCTGGCTACGGCAGGGAGTCGAGAGGGAAACGCACGGTGCGCGAACGCTCTCCCGGATTCCCGAGACGATCGTGCTCGCGGCCGGTGGGCGGCGCTGGAACACCGACGAGCTGTTCGCGATGTCCCAGATTTCTTTGCTGACCTTCTACCACGGCCTGCCCAGGAACGTCCGCCTCTGTTTCGCCGACATCCCGTACGCGCGTCGTTAGGGCTTGCGGCGGGCGCGCAGGACCGCGTCGTGGAAGGTGACCTCGGTGCCGTCCTGGTCGGTGATCGTGCGGGCCGGGGCCGTGTTCGTGACGATCTCCCAGTCGTCCTGGTTCAGCAGGGCCGCCACGTCGTCCGCCGTGTAGAACAGTTCCGGCATGTCGGGGCGGTGGGCCGTGGCGTGCATGTCGCTCGGGTGGTGGCCGACGATCAGCAGGCTGCCGCCCGGGGATACCGCAGCCGCCCACTTGCCGAACAGCGGTTCCCGCAGGGCAGGCGGGAGCTGCATGAAGTGCGCCGAGACCAGGTCGTACGTCGCCGGCGGCGGGGTCCACGAGAGTAGGTCGGCCTGGAGCCACGTGATCGTGAGGTCGCCGGCGTGGGCCGCTGCCCGGTCCAGGGCGACCGTGGAGATGTCCGTGCCGGTGACCTGCCAGCCGCGGGACGCCAACCAGATCGCGTCCGCTCCCTCGCCGCAGCCGATGTCCAGCGCCGTGCCCGGCGGCAGGTCGGCGACCTCCTCGACCAGGCGGACGTTGGGGTTGCCGCTCCACAGCCGCTGCTGGGAGCCGTAGCGTTCGTTCCAGAACGTCTCGTCGAACAGTTCCAACATGCCCCGATGATGTGACCCGCTCGGCTCGACTGGCAAGTTTTGTTGCTGGTCTGGCAATATGGAGGCATGGACGAGATGGATGCCGTGCTGGCCGCTGTCGGGCCGCGGCTGCGGGCGCTGCGGCAGCGGCGTGATGTCACGCTGGCCGACCTGTCCGCCGAAACCGGCATCTCGGTCAGCACGTTGTCCCGGTTGGAGTCCGGGCAGCGCAGGCCCAACCTGGAACTGCTGCTACCGCTCGCCAAGGCGCACGGCGTGCCGCTGGACGAACTGGTCGGCGCACCGGAGACCGGTGACCCGCGCATCCACCTGCGGCCGGTCGTCCGCAACGGCCGGACGTTCGTGCCGCTGACCCGCAGGGCCGGCGGCATCCAGGCCGTCAAGATGATCATCCCGGCCGGTCGGCGGCAGCCCGATCCGAAGGTGCACGAGGGCTACGAGTGGCTCTACGTCCTCAACGGACGGCTCCGGCTCATCCTCGGCGACCAGGACCTCGTGCTGACCCCGGGCGAGGCCGTCGAGTTCGACACGCGGCTGCCGCACTGGTTCGGCAGCGTCGGCGAACCGGTCGAATGCCTGTGCCTGTTCGGCAAACAGGGGGAACGAGCGCACGTCCGGGCCGCGCCCGCCGTGCGGTCCTGACGTCATTCGGTCAGGACCGCCACCGGGGCGCGCTACTTGTCGCGCAGCAGCGTGTGGCCCTTGACCAGCCACGCGAAGCCGAACGCCCAGATCGCGATCGCCTCCAGCCACAGCATCGGATGCATCCAGTTCGTCTGCGCCGGGATGAATGACTTGGTGATCCAGATCAGCAGCAGGCAGGCGAAGATGACGCCGCCGCACGTGTAGTAGATGCCGTTGCGCATGACCTTTCGTCGTGTCTTCATCGGATTGTCCTGTTGGATGAAGAAGTACACGCAGAAGACGACCAGGGTCAGGAAGAAGATGGCCGCGAAGATCGTGTGCAGCGTGCCGAACACGTTCTGCGTCGCGGACACCGGGCCGCTGTCCGGCGTCGTCGGGCACAGTGCCAGGCCGATCGCGGCGATGCCGGCGACGTCACCGGCGATGTCGTCGGCCTTCGCGTATCCGTGGTAGGACAGCAGGAACACGCCGACGGCGCACATGCTGCCGACGAACACGCCGCGCAGGGTGCTGTAGTAGGACGAGCTGATCGAGTCGAGCAGGTAGCCCTGGATGAGCAGGGTGCCGACGATCAGCACCACCGGCAGTCCGAGGCCGATGACGCCGATCGACCGGCGTAAGAACAGGTAGGAGTGGACGAACGTTCGCTCAGGTGACGTGATCGTGGTCATGACCGCCTCCGGACTCGTCAGCGCCTGGAGCGACCATAGCGGCTACCGGCAGGTGGCCTCTCGTAACACGGTGTCCAGAGTGTCGGGCCGCACGTCGCGGGCCGCGATGTGCGCGTCCGGGCGGACCAGGAAGGCGCCGTCGGCGGCCAGACCGGGGACGTCGACGTCGATCCGGTGCACCGGCACGGTGTCCGGCCACTCCGATGTGTCGGGTCCGGCGATGACGGCGAAGCCGGGCCCGCAGAGGTCCACTGTGGACATGCCGGGGGACACCCAGACGTGCGGCACCCGGGTGCCCACCTGCCCGCACAGATCGTCGACGGTGCCGCCCCCGTAGCTGTAACGCGTCATGATCGTGCCCGTGTCGACCTGTTCGGCCACGTCGGCCGCGTTGGTGGCGGTCTCGATGCCGTAGCGGGCCTGGAAGTCGGTGCGCAGGCGGGCCTGTCCACCGGCGAGGACGGCGCGGGGCCGCCGTTCGGGCTGGTAGGTGTCCAGCAGGCCCGGCCCGGCCTGGACCCTGATCACCATGGCGAGCTTCCACGCCAGGTTGTGCACGTCGGCGATGCCGGTGTTGGCACCGAAACCGCCCCACGGCGCGTGTTGGTGGGCGGCGTCACCGGCCAGGAACACGCGGCCCCGGCGGTAGTCGTCCGCGACGTGCACGCTCGTGTCCCACGTGCTGCTGGCCAGGACCCGGACGTCGATGTCGTCCTTGCCGATCGCGGCGTGCACGAGTTCGACGACGTTGCCCGGCGGGACGTCGTCGTACTCGAAGTGGAACGACCACTCGTCGGTGTTGTTCTTCGACAGGACGATGCCGCGTGCGGTGTCGTTGGCGAACTCGCACTGGCTGAACGTGCGGCCCTCGACCAGGTCGGTCAGGTCGGCGTGCACGAAGACGTTGAGGTAGCGGTGGGTCGGCGGCAGTGTCCAGCCGGTGATGCCGAGCATGGCCCGGACGGGGCTGGCGGCGCCGTCGGCGGCGATGACGTGGTCGGCCTCGATGGTGGTGCCGCCGATGGTGGCGCGGCCGTCGTCGAGTGCGGTCAGTTCGGTGCCGAACCGCAGGTCGCCACCGCGTTCCCGGGCGATGTCGGCGAGCACCGGTTCGAGCAGGACCTGCGGGCAGAAACAGAACTTCGACGGGCTCGGGTCCATCGCCATCAGGTGCCGGCTCAGCGCGAGCGGTTCGGAGTCCAGGATGCTGGTTCCGGTGCGCGCACCGCCGAACGCGCCTGCCTTGAGCGCGCTCGCGGCAGCCTCCTGGACGCGGTCCTCGATGCCGATCTGCCGGTAGAACTCGACGGTGCGTGTGTGCACGCCGCGCGAGCGGGGCAGCACGGACGCCCCGGACCGCCGTTCGACCAGGACGAAGTCGACCCCGTGGTACTGCAGGAACAGCGCGGCCGACAGCCCGACGAGCCCTCCTCCCACGATGAGCACAGAGGTGCGCTCCATGTCCCCCTCCTACAGTCTGGTGAAAGTTTATATCGAACTATAACTTTCTAGCGCACTGTATGATTCGAGCGCAAGGAGGTGCTGTGAGCCTGCGCGAACGCAAAAAAGAACAGACCCGCGTCCGGATCGCCGACGCGGCGCTGCGACTGTTCACCGAACAGGGCTTCGACCACACGACGGTCGCCGAGGTGGCGGCGGCGGCGGACGTGTCGGTCAAGACGGTGTTCAACTACTTCCCGGCCAAGGAAGACCTGTTCTTCGACCGTGCCGACGAGGTCGAACAGCGCTGGCTGGACGCGGTGGCCGACCGCGACCCCGCCGAGCCGCTGCTGGCCGGCTTGCGCCGACGTTCCCTGTCCAGGTTCGCCGAGCACCCCAACGGCCCCAGCGCGCACTTCCGCAGGGTGCTCGCGGGCAGCACCCTGCTCCAGGCCCGAGGCCAACAGATGTGGGCCGACCACGAGGACGCGATCGCGACGGCCTTGTCGGCGGATGTCGACGACCTGACGGCAGCGGTCCTGGCCCACCAGGTACTCAGCATCCACCCGATGGCCCTGCGCAAGGTCGAACAGTGGACCCGGGAAGGCACCCCGGACGACGAGGTCCGCGAGCGAGTCCTCGGCCTGATCAACCGAGCCTTCGACCTGCTCGACCGCGGCGTGACCGGC
>DASZXM010000166.1:0-14598 GCA_035546415.1 Pseudonocardiaceae bacterium | reverse complement strand
TCACGGGCGACTGCCTCGACGTGCTGGACAAGTCCTGTGTCGAGGAGTGCCCTGTGGACTGCATCTACGAGGGCGAACGCAAGATGTACATCAACCCGAGGGAGTGCATCGACTGCGGCGCGTGCGAACCGGTGTGCCCGGTCTCGGCGATCACGTCGGACCTGCGCATCGCCGATGAGGACGTGCCGTGGCGCGACGACAACGCCGCGTTCTTCGCCGAACCCCTCCCCGGCCGGGAGGCGCCGCTGGGTTCGCCGGGCGGGGCGAGCGGCGTGAGCCCCGTCGGCGTCGACACGCCGTTCGCGGCGAACACCCCGGCGAAGGCAAGTTGACCGGGACGCTCATCCTGTTGCGGCACGGCGAGTCCGAGTGGAACGAGTCGGGCCGGTTCACCGGATGGGTCGACGTGCGGCTCACGGCACGCGGTGTCGCCCAGGGCCGCCACGCCGGTCGCCTGCTGGCCGACGCGGGCCTGGCACCGGACGCGGTGCACACCTCGGTGCTCGCCAGGGCGATCCGGACGGCTGACGTGGCCCTGGAGGAGATCGGCCGGCACTGGATACCCGCGACGCACGACTGGCGGTTGAACGAACGCCATTACGGCGTGCTGCAAGGCATGCGCAAGTCGGATGTCGTCGCCGAGTTCGGCGTCGAGCGGTTCCGGCACTGGCGCCGGTCGTTCCACGGAACCCCGCCGCCGCTGCCCGACGACAGTCCACACAGTACGGCCGGCGACCCGCGCTACGCGGGACTGGGCGCCGCGCTGCCGAGGACGGAGTCGCTCGCGCAGGTCGGTACGCGCCTGCTGCCGTACTGGTCGGCCGCGATCGTGCCGGAGCTGACTGCGGGCGCGACCGTCCTGGTGACCTCGCACAGCAACGCCCTGCGCGCCCTGGTGAAACACCTTGAGGCGGTGTCGGACGCCGACATCGCGTCCGTCAACGTTCCCACGGGTATCCCCTTGGTCTACCGGGTGAACCGGCGCGGCACGGCCGAGGAACCCGGCCGTTACCTGGACGCGGACGCGGCGCGCGCGGGCGCGGCGGCCGTCGCGAACGAGGGCCTGGCGCGGCCGTAGCGACAGAACCGCCGGTAGGACGGTGCGCGTGCCGATCAGCGCAGGTCGCGGCCGGCCGCCCGGGCCGCCTCCAGGAACGCCCGGCCCGCGGGGGCCATGCCGTCGGCGTGGTAGGCGACGCCGATGTCCAGGTACGGACGCGGGCCTTCGATCGGCCGGTACGTGACGCCACGGCGGGCGACCCGCTGGGTCTCCGACGCGATGAAGCCGAGCCCGACGCCCGCGGCGACCAGCGCGATGATCGACTGCGCCGGGTGCGCCTCCATCTCGATCCGCAGGCTGAACCCCGCCTCCTGGCACAGCGTCAGCACCGTGTCGTAGATCCGTGGCGCGATCTGCCGGGGGAAGATCACCACCGGCTCGCCGTCCAGGTCGGCCAGTGCGACGGACTCCTGCCGGCTCAGGCGGTGGCCGTCGGGCAGGGCGACCTGGAAGGGCGCGGCGCCGATGTGCTCGGTGGCCAGCGCGGGGTCGTTCAGTGGCGGGTGCATCACGCCCAGGTCGATGTCACCGGTCAGCAGCGCGCGTTCCTGTTCGGCCGTCGTCAGTTCGCGCACCACGACGCCGACGTTGGGCAGGCGCCGGCGGAAACGCTCGACCACCTCGGGGTAGATCACGTACAGCGCGGGGGCGGTCACGCCCACGGTGAGCTGGCCGACCTCGCCCCGGTCGGTGCGCAGCGCCAGTGCGGCCGCCAGGTCCATCTGCCGGATCGTCTTGCGCGCCTCCACGAGGAACACCTCGCCGGCGCGGGTCAGCGTCACCGTGCGCTTCGTGCGGTGGGCGAGCCGCACGTCCAGTTCGCGTTCCAGCCGCTGGATCTGCTGGCTCATCGCGGGCTGGCTGATGTGGCAGCGCTCGGCGGCCCGGTGGAAGTGCAGCTCCTCGGCCAGCGCGATGAAGCAGTCCAGTGCGGATCGGTCCATGGGCGCAGCATCCACTGATTGGTGGATCGAATCAATAGATGCGCACAAAGAGTTGGACTTGATTGATCCGGCGCTCCTACCGTGGCCCGCATCACCCCTACCAGCCCGAGGAGATCGCCGGGATGCCGTTGCCCCAGCCGGACGGACCACCCATCCGCATCACCGCCGTGGAGACCACCGTGGTGAACGCCCAGTTGCGCAACTGGGTCCTGGTGAAGGTGCGCACCGACCAGGACGGCCTGTACGGCTGGGGCGAGGCGAGTCTCAACTGGAAGACCCGGGCCGTCGTCGGCGCGGTCGAGGACCTGTCCTCGTTCCTGGTCGGCCGCGACCCCAGGGACATCGAGCAGCTGGTCCGCATCATGACCAAGCACAGCTACTACCGGCTGGGCATCATCGGCGTCACCGCGATCAGCGGCATCGAGCACGCGCTGTGGGACATCTTCGGCAAGTCCGTCGGCCAGCCGGTGTGGCGGCTGCTGGGCGGCCAGGTCCGCGACCGGGTGCGCGTCTACACGCACCTGGGCCTGGGCGACATGCGCTCGGTCTACGACACGTTCGACCCCGGCCCGCTGCGCGAGAAGGCGGCCGCCGTGGTCGAACAGGGCTACGACGCCCTGAAGGTCGTGTTCATCCCCTACGGCGGCCACCTCACCGTCGCCGCCGGGCTGCGCAACGTGGACAAGCTGATGGCCACCCTGCGCGACACCGTCGGCCCGGACGTGGACGTCATGGTCGACTTCCACGGCAGGCCCGCGTCGGTGGCCGCCGCCCTCCAGTACATCGACGTGCTGACGCCCTACCAACCGCTGTTCTGCGAGGAACCGGTGCAACCGGGCGACACCGAGGCGCTGCGGCTGGTCACCGAACGCTCGCGCAGCCCGATCGCCGCGGGCGAGCGGCTGGTCGGGCTCGGCGAGTTCCTGCCGGTGTTCGCCGCCAAGGCGGTCCACGTGGCCCAGCCCGACCTCAACCACACCGGCGGCCTGTTGGAGGGCAAACGGATCGCCGCGGTCGCCGACGCCGAGCTGATCGGCGTCGCGCCGCACAACCCGAACGGGCCGATCGCCGGCGCCGCGGCGCTGCACTTCGACGTCAGCACCCCGAACTTCGTGATCCAGGAGGAGATGAGCGGCGCGGTGCCGTGGTACGACGACGTGGTCCGGACCCCGATGCGGCGGAGCGGCAGCCACTGGCAGGTGCCCACCGAGCCCGGGCTGGGCGTCGAGGTGGACGAGAAGGCGGCCGCCGAACACCCCTACGAACCGGAGGTAGCGCACAGCTCGGCCGCCGTGCTGGCCGACGGAACGGTGGTGGACTGGTGACCACTCCACTGCGGACGTTCGCCCTGCCCGGTGGCGTGCACAACGCCACCCCGCCGCGGATCGTGTTCGGACCCGGCAGCGCCGCCGGCCTGCGGTCCGAAGTGGAGCGACTCGGCGCCAAGCGGGCCATCGTGGTGACGACACCCGGCCGCCGGGCGCTGGGCGAGCGGTTGGCCGACACCATCGGCGACCGGTGCGTCGGGCTGCTGCCCGAGGCGGTCAGCCAGGTGCCGATCGAGTTGACCCGGCGCGGCAGGGACAAGGCGGCCGACGCCGGTGCCGACTGCCTCATCGCGGTCGGCGGGGGCGCCGCGACCGGGCTGTGCAAGGGCATCGCCTACCAGTCGCCGCTGCCGATCGTCGCGGTGCCCACCACGTACTCCGGCTCGGAGATGACCGGGTTCTGCGGGATGACCATCGACGGCGTCAAACGGATGCACGAGAGCCTGGACATGCGGCCCGCCACGGTGGTCTACGACGCCGAACTGTCGGTGTCGCTGCCGAGGAAGATCAGTGCGGCCAGTGCGATGAACGCCCTGGCGCACTGCGTGGACGCCGTGTACCTGCCGACGACCAGCCCGCTGCTGGTGCCGGCCGCCGTGCAGGGCGCCGAGGTGGTGGCCGCGACGCTGCCCCGGCTGCTGGCCGACCCGGACGACCTTGGGCACCGCAACGAGATGCTCTTCGGCGCGTGCCTCGCGGGCGCCGCGCTCACCGGTGGCTTCGCCATCCAGCACGCCATCGCGCACATGCTGGGCGGCAGCTTCGGTGTCGAACACGGCACCGCGCACGCCGTCGTGCTCCCCTACGTCACCGACCACCTCGTCCGGCGCGCGCCCGGGCCACTGGGCCGGATCGCGGCCGCCCTGGGCACCGACGACCTGGCCGGGCGCCTGTGGGACCTGGCCGTGGCCGCGGACCTCCCCGTCCGCCTCGCCGACGTCGGAATCACCGACGACGACGTCGAACGGGCCGTGTCGATCGCGGTGACCGCCGAGGACCACGAGACGGTCGAGTCGGGCAACCCGGCACCGGTCACCGAGGCGGCCGTCCGCACCATCCTGGCCGCCGCGGCGGCAGGCACCCGGCCGGAGGCGACGGCATGAAGATCGTCCTGGTCGGCGAGGCCGGCGAGCACGAGGCGGACCTGCGCACCCACCTCGACGGGCCGTACGACATCGTCACGCTGCCCGCGTCGGCAGCCGTGTCCGCCGCGCACGACGCGGTGATCGAACCGGACGACGTCGTGGTGTCGCTGCGCTGGCGCCGGGACCCCGCGCCGGGACCGGCGATGCGACTGCTGCACGTGCCCGGCGCCGGCCTGGACGCGATCGACCTGGCAGCCCTGCGGCCGGAGACGACCGTCGCGAACGTGTTCGAGCACGAGACGCCCATCGCCGAGTTCGTGCTGGCGAGGCTGCTGGAGTGGGAGATCCGAGCCGGCGCGCTGCAGGCGTCGTTCGATCCGGGGACGTGGCCGAGGACGTACCGGCACCGCGTCCCGCACGGCGAGGTCGCCGGCCGGACGCTGGGCCTGATCGGCTACGGCCGGATCGGCCGGGCCATCGCGGTGCGCGCGGCGGCGTTCGGCATACGGGTCACGGCCGTGGACGACCACGCCACCGGTGACGTCACCACTGATGACGTCGCCACCGTGCTGCCCACCTCGGCGCTGCCGACCCTGCTGGCCGGGAGCGACTACGTGGTCGTCGCCTGCCCGCTGACACCGGAGACCACCGGCATGATCGACGCGGCCGCACTCGCCGCGATGCCCGGCCACGCCGTGCTGGTGAACATCTCCCGCGCCCCGATCGTCGACGAGGCCGCGCTGTACGCGGCACTGGCCGAACAGCGGATCGGCGGCGCGATCCTGGACGTCTGGTACCGCTACCCGACCGGTGCCGACGACGACGCGCCACCGGCGACGCGGCCGTTCTGGGAACTGCCCAACGCCTGGTGCACACCGCACTCCAGCGCCTGGACACGGCAACTGCCCGGCCGCCGCTACGCGGTGATCGCGGACAACGTGCACCGGCTCGCGTCCGGCAGGCCGCTGCGCAACGTGGTCCGCGCCGGCACCCCCGTCATCACGTCGAACGGCCCTAGCTCAAGGAGGAGCAGCCATGACACTCACCCCGACACGTGAGCAGGTGTGGGAGGAGTCCCGCAGCAGGCTGATCCCCGGCAGTGTGGTCGGCAGCCTGATCGAGTGGTACGACATCGCGGTGTACGGCCAGGCCGCCGCGCTGGTCTTCAAGACGCTGTTCTTCCCCAGCTTCTCCAGCACGGCGGGCCAGATCGCCGCGTTCGCCACCTTCGGCGTCGGCTACTTCGCCCGGCCGCTGGGCGCGATCCTGTTCGGTCACCTCGGTGACCGGTACGGCAGGCGCATGTCGCTGGTGGGCACCCTGGTGCTGATGGGGGTGGCCACGGTGGCGATCGGCCTGCTGCCCACGTACGGCTCGGCGGGCGTGGCAGCGCCGGTGCTGCTGGTCGTGTGCCGGCTGGTGCAGGGGCTGGGCGTGGGCGCCGAGTACGTCGGCGCGGTCACCATGGTCGCCGAGTTCGCGCCGACCAGGCGACGCGGCTACTTCTCGTCCCTGCCGGCGTGCGGGGTGTTCCTGGGCATCGGGCTGGCCGCCGCGGTCAGTGCCGCCGTCGGCGCGCTGCCGGAGTCGCAGTTGCTGAGCTGGGGTTGGCGGGTGCCGTTCCTGGTCAGCGTCCTCGTCGTGGGCACCGGCCTGGTGATCCGGCTGCGGGTGCCGGAATCCCCCGTGTTCGCGGACATGAAGCAGGCGCGCGTCCGGACGAAGGTGCCCGCGTGGACCATGCTCAAGGCGATGCCGGGTCGGTTCCTGCTGGTGATGGTGGCCAACGGCGTGCTCGCGTTCAACATCTACGTGGTGCAGACGTACTCGCTGACCTACCTGGCCGGCAAGGGTGTCACGAAGTCGGTGGCGCTGGTCGCGCTGGTCGTGGGGTGCGCGGTCGGCGCGATCTCGATCCCACTGGTGGGCCGGATCTCCGACAACTCGGGCCGCAAGCCCGCCTACCTGGTGGTCACGGCGCTGTGCGCGATCGTGCCGTTCCCGTTCTTCTGGTTGCTGGACACCCGCAACACGGTGCTCATCCTGGTCGCGTTCGGCATCGCCTTCGGCAGCTGCCTCGCGGTGTTCGGCTCGCAGGCCGCCTACTACGCCGAACTCTTCCCGGCCACGTACCGCTTCAGCGGGTTCGCGTTGGGCAGGGAGATCCCCGGCGCGGTGCTGGGCGGCCCGGCGCCGGTCATCTCGGTCGCCCTCGTGACACTCGCCGGCGGATCACCGAGCCTGGTCGCGGTGGCGATGATCGTCGTCGCGGTCGCGGCCTTCTTCGCGGTGGTCGCACTGCCGGAGACCCGGGGCGTCGAACTGTCCCCGATCGAGGGTGACGCCACAACGCCCGCCGCGTCCCCGGCACGGTCGGCCGGCGTGCTCACCAACGACGGCCCGGCATGACCACGGTTCCCGGGTGGCCCGCGTCCGCTACCAGCGCCTACGCTGTTCCGACCCTCGGTGGGGCATGTCCTGCCCCACCGACCGGACGGACACGCGGAGGACTGGCATGGCCTACACCGTGGACTTCGACACCGTATCGACCGTCGGCCTGGAGTCGTCACCGGTAGCGGAGGCGCTCGCCGGCCTGCGGGCGAACGAGGCCCGGTACTTCAGGA
Source organism: Pseudonocardiaceae bacterium (assembly GCA_035546415.1). Lineage (GTDB taxonomy): Bacteria > Actinomycetota > Actinomycetes > Mycobacteriales > Pseudonocardiaceae > DATEPR01. Next base: position 7,557 of record DASZXM010000166.1, on the reverse strand, counting down.
ACAAGTACGGCCACGTCTTCACGGTCGAGCCGGCCGGCGACGCCGGTTCGACCATCGACTGGGTACACCGCATCCTCAAGGAGGAACGCGGCCTCGTCATCGCCTCCCGCCCGCTGGAGGCGACGGCGTTCCAGGTCGAGAACATCCGGATGGCCTACGTCTTCTACGAGAACGGCCTGTCGATCAACGTGATGTACACGATCGACGACGACGGAAAACGCGCGGTCGGCTTCAAGCTCTCCGACGGTATGGAGGTCCCGGAGGAACTCTCCGCGTTCAAGTTCGCCCGACAGCGCTCGAAACTGGCCGGCACCATCCGCGGCTCCTACTTCGTCATCAAGAACGAGTACTGACCTCAGGCCGCATCAGGCCAGGACGTCGCGAAGCTGGCGGCGGTTGCTGATCGCCAGCTTGCGATAGGCACGCGCCAGGTGCGTTTCCACCGTTTTCGCCGTGATGAACAGGGTTTGCGCGATCTGCGGGTTGCTCAGGCCGTGCAGTGCCAGCAGCGCGACACGACTCTCCGCCGGCGTCAACGCCTCGACACCGCTCGTCGCCGCACGCCGGGGGCGCAGACCCAGGACGCGCAGTTCGGCTCGGACGTGTTCGGCCAGGGGGCGGGCGTGGGCTCGTTCGGCGATGGCGAGGGCCTGGCGCAGCGGTTGCCGGCAGGCCGTGTGGTCACCGGCCCGGCGCAGGGCGGCTCCCAGGTCGGCCAGGGCGTGGGCGTGGTCCAGGGTTGCCGGTGACGTGGCCAGCAGGTCGGCCGCCTCGGTCAGCGCCGCGATGTCGGTGGGCCGGGCGACGAGGCCGACCACCCGCAGTGCCGTGCCGATGGCCTGCGGGATACCGGTTTCGCGGGCGCGGTGCAGCGCGGCGGCCGCCACCTCCCGGGCCTGGTCGTGGTCGCCGACGTGGTGCGCCGCCAGCGCCGCCGTCCTGCGCCACGGCAGCAGGCCCGGGTGGTCGATGTCGTAGTTCTGGTGGAGCAGACCGCCGGCCCGCGTGGCGAGTTCCAGTGCCTCCGACGGCCGTCCCTCCGCCAGGGCGAGTTGGGCTCGCACGTGCCCGGCGAGTGCCGACTCCATCGAGTCGTCCGGGCGATCGTCGGCCTGGTGCAGGATCTCGTGCGCCGTGGCCAGGTCCCCGTACTCCAGGTGCACCTGCGCGACCAGCCAACTGTTCCAACCGCCCGACGCCGTCCAGCCCACCGTGTAGGGCACCTGGGCGGCGTGCAGGTCGGCCAGCGCCGACGTCAGCTTGCCCCGGCGCAGTCGCGCCAGCGCCCGGTGGTAGCTGGCGTACCCGTAGGCCAGGACGTCACCGCGCTGGCCCGCCGCTGCCAGCGCCGCGTCCGCCGCCCGCTCGGCGGCGTCCAGTTCGCCGGCGATGACCAGGCCGTGCACCACCAGTGCCATCAGGGCACCGGACTCGCCGTGCGGACCCAGCAGCGGATCGGGGGCCAGGATGTGTTCGGCCAGTCTCCGCACCAGCGGCGCCGGATCACCGGCCAGTGCCAGGCGCAGCGTGACGTGCGCGGCCAGGCCGGGACGGTCCGGTGGCGGCGCTCCCGCGCGTGTCCGCTCCAGCACGGGTCGCACGTGCCGCTCGGCGTGCCGGCGGGTCGGCGGGTAGAACGTCGCCGTCGTGAGGTAGCCGGCGAGGACGTCCTGCCAGCCCGGCTCGGCCGGCTCGAACAGGGACAGCGCCGTCTCCCAGGCGTTGACGGCACCGGTGAAGTCACCGAGCCCCTTGCGGACGCGGGCGAGCAACGTCAGTGCCTGGACGCGGGTGTCGCGGTCGGTCGGGTCGAGCAGACCGAGCGCCTCGGTCAGCACGTCGTGTGCCGCCAGGTCACCCCCGGTCAGCTGCGCGTCGGCCAGCGCCACCAGCACCGCGCCGCGCTGCTCCGGGGGCGGCGGTTCGGTCCTGGCGCGGGTGAGCAGCCGGGCCGCGGCCGCCGGGTCACCCCGGCGCAGCGCGGTGTCGGCGGCCTCCCGCAGCACCGCGACCACCCGTGCGTCGCTTTCGGGTTCGACGGCCAGCAGGTGCCCGGCCACCCGCTCGGCCGGCTCGCCGTCCGCCGCCAGCAGGTCGGCGGCCCGCCGGTGGGCCCGCGCCCGGGTGAACGCCGGCAGGTCGGCGTGGATCGCGGCGCCGATCAGCGGATGAGTGAAGGTGACCGGATTCCCGGGCCGCAACAGGCATGCCGCGGCCAACTCGTCGGCCGCACGTTCGGCCGCGACCAACTCCAACCCGGCGTGTGCCGCGACCCTGCGCAGCGGTGCGCCGTCACCGAGCACCGCGGCCGACGTGGCCAGTCCGGCCGTGTCCGTCGGTAACCGGGCCACCCGCGCCAGGACCGACCGCAGCACCGTGTCCGGCACCAGCGCGGCGACCGCGGCCGCGTCCGGTGGCACGCCGTCGGCCCGCAGTGAGTGCAGCAGTTCGCCGACCAGGAAGGGATTGCCACCGCTGGCGTAGCCGACGGCGTCGGTGAGGGCGGCGTCGGCGGCCGGGAACGCGTCGGTGACCAGTCGGCCCACCGCCGCCATGGTCAGCGGAGCCGGGCGCAGCTGACGTGCCTTCGGATGGGTCGACAGCCATCGCAGCTCCCGGTTCTGTCCCTGGTCGCCGTCGCGGATCGCGATCACCAGCACCAGCGGCAGCGCGGGGACCCGGTCGGCCAGCATGGCCAGGAAACGCAGCGACCCCGCGTCGACCCACTGCGCGTCGTCTACCGCCACCAGCAGCGGACCGTCCGCCCGTGACGCGGCCAGGTTGGCCGCCAGCCAGCACAGGCCCAACAGCATCGAGTCCGGCGTGGGATAGGCGGACGGGTCGACGTCCTCGGCGAACAGCGCGGCGGCGGGAGCGGCGGGCCCGGCGAGCAATCGGCTCCGCCCGAGCGGACCGGCCGCCGTCACGGCGGGGGCGAGCAGTTCGATCGCGGTCCCCAGCGCGATGTCCCGCTCCAGTTCCCGGCCACAGCCGGTCAGCACCCGCAGGCCCGTCGCCCGGGCGTGGTCGGCGGCCGCGGCCAGCAGCCTGGTCTTTCCCATCCCGGGCGGCCCCTGGATCACCGCCAGTGCACCACCCTCGGCGCCGGCCGCCCCCAGGCACGACCGCAGCGCAGCCATCTCCCCATCCCGCTCCAGCAGCACCCCGACACCGTACGGGTCCGGCTCCGCCGCGGACCAGGCACCCAACTTATTGGTATACAACCGAATCCTGGGCAAATGTCAGGGTGTGCACCCTGACGACCCGCACCCGGCGCGCCGCGAGACTCGGCGGGTGACCAATTCGCGGCGCAGCATCCGGCTGACCGTCGACGTCGACCTCACCACCGACGCGATCCAGGGGGTGCTGCGCCACGACGCCGGCCCGGACCAGCCGTTCGCCGGCTGGACCGCGTTCGTGCGCGCCGTCGAGGTCGCCCTGGACAACGGCCGTCTCCGCCCGCCCACCACGCCGACGGGAGAACACGAATGACCGTCGGGGCCAAACCCAACGACAATTACAAGGTCTCGGAGCTGACCAACCAGAAGTACCTGCCGCTGGACAACGTCACGTTCACCTCGGGCAGCACCATCTACGACGGCTTGCTGATCAGCAGGCTCAACCGGCTCATCCAGCGCAACATGGTGACACAGCGCCTGGAGTTCACGACCTCGGTTCCGCGCGCGACCGTGATCGCGAACGAGGCGGGCCACCTGCCGCCGCTGGTCGTCGTGTCGGCGAACCGGGCGACATGGGTGCAGGACAGCCTGACCACCGCGCGGGACCTGCCCACCGCGGACTACGGCGACGTCGGCAATCTCAACGCCCTGCTCGAGGCCCCCACCGACCAGGTGTTGCCGGTGATCTACGCGGCGAACCGGCGGGGCCAGAACCGCAACGCCTACCTCGTCGTGCACAGCAGCGAATATGCCGCCTACCGCAAGGCGATGGCGGGCCTGAACGTCACCGTGGTGGGCTGGCAGTTCCGGAAGGCGCCGGGTTACACCGAGGCGATCACCGGATTCGGGGCGAGCCGTTACGCGGCGATCGAATTCTGCAAACTGCTGCGTCGGGTCAGTCCGGCGCCACCGTGGAACTACGCGTGGCTGGTGGACGACAATGTGGTGGCGCTGACGAACTTCGCCGGTCTGGCGGCGGTCGAGGCCGCTATGGGACCGGCTACCGTCGCGGCGGGATTCCAGGCCGACACGCGCATCGGAACGACCAGCGACGTGTTGCGAAAGGTTTACCAGCGGGGCATCGGGCAGGTGAACGCGCTGCCGCCGGTCGACACGACCGACGGCATCATCCAACAGACGTCGCTGTGGAACATCGCCTACCTGGACACCAACCATCTGAATTTCAGTCCGGCGTACGTCACGTCCGCCGAGGACACCAGCATCACCTATTACCTGAAGGCGACCGGAAAGTCCTTCCTGTTCTATCCGGCCATCGGAATCCTCAAGTGCAAGGCGCTGCCGGACGAATTCCCGTCGAATCCGCTGGCCGACAAGCGGCAGGAGTTCACCTCGATGTTCACCCGCTACGAGAGTTCGACCATACCGGCCCAGCCGGCGCCGCCGCCGGTCACGATCGAGGTCGCGGGCTCCGCTCCGGCCACCACCCTGGTCGTGTCGTCGTTCGTCCGGAAGTACTTCGGGCGCGATCCGCTGCCCGACGAGGTCGGCAGCCGCATGCTGGAGCAGATCACGGTGGAGTCGATCAAGCAGGGGAAAGTCGCCCCGTGGGCCATGAACCAGGCGTTCCAGGTCAACCGGGGAAACGACCAGCCGACTCGCTGGCAGTGACGGGAAACGGGGGCTGGGGACGATGACCGACGTCGACACGCTGGTCGGCCAACTGACCGCGCAGTTGGCCGGCACCGCCGCGATCGTGCTGGACGGCACGCTGCTGTCCGACGACGTCCGCGCCGACATCCGCACCGCGTTCGGGCTGGCCGACGACGCCGACCTCACGGTCACCGGTGACGCCACGACCGCGCAGCGGGTCGGGTCGAGCGCCGTGGTGTCCGGCGGCACGGCCGCGGTGCTGGGTCAGGACGCCGTGCCGGTGCACGTCGAGTTCGCGCCCACGGCGACCGCGACCGACGTCGTGATCACCGCCACGCTGCCCGACTCGTGGACGTTCACCGACAGCTTCCCCGAACTGGACACCTTTCCGTTCACCGTGCTGGCCGTGTCCGAGCCCGCGTTCGTGTTCACGTCGGTGCGCCGCGACGGGTTCGTCGTGCCCCGCGAGCCCGCCACGGTCGCGCAGGATCCGACGCCGATCACCGTCGAGGTGGGCCAGAACGTCGCCGCCCGGGTCACGCTCGCCGGTCTGCCGGTCCTCGACGCGCTGCTGCCGGATCTCGTACCGGTGGCACCGCTGCCGTGTTTCGGTCCCTTCGGGCCGCGCGCCGGCCAGCGGCTGCCGGTCGGCACGATCCGGATTCCGCTCACGGCGGACTCGCTGAGCGTCGGGGTGGGCGCGAACGTGCTCGACCTGACCGGTCCCTCACTCGCCGTGCGCATCGGCGAGGCGACGGACGACTCCCCCATCCAACCGGTGGATCTGGTGGTGGAGGCCGACTTCGGGTCGGCGCTCGCCGTCTCGGTCGACATTCCGGTCTCCGGTGACGGTGCCGGCGTCAGCGTCACGCCGGTCGCCCCCGACCAGTCGGTGCTCGCCGTCATCGAGGCGCTGCCCGGCGGCAGCGGGTTCACCGCCGTCCTGCCCGACGAGGTGGCCGGCCTGTTCGCCACGGTCGGCCTGGACGACTTCACCATGGTCGTGGACACCACGCCCGCGGTCAGCTACATCGGCCTGGGCATCAGCACGGACGCGAGTTGGCCGCTGATCGGTCCGGACGTGCTGACGCTGGACCGCCTGCGGCTGCGGATCGACATCGCCGACCCGGCCGGCGAGAACTCGCGCGAGGTCCGCGTCGACGGGCAGGCGACGTTCCTGAAGGCGATCTTCCCCGGCGACTTCACCTTCACCGTCCTCGTGGAGCAGGACGGCACTTCGGGGTGGCGGATCGGCACCGTCGACGGCGCCTATTCCGGGACGGTCAGTCTCGGTGACATCGTCGCCGGTCTGGTCGGCAGCGCCGACTCCGTGCCCACGGCGTTGCGCGCCCTCACGCTGTACGACTTCGGCGTCGCCGTGACCCGGACGGACCCGTCCGCGCCGTTCGCCTACGCGCTGCACGGCTCGGCCGCGACGACCTTCCCGATCCTGGACACGACGCTGATCGCCCGGTTGAACCTGAGCATGGACACGGCGGCGCCGGGCAGGCCGATACTGCTGGGCGGCGGGCTGATGATCGGCGACGAGGCGTTCGAGATCAGCCTCGACCTGACCACCAACGGGGCACTGCTGCGCGCGGACTGGCACAGCACGGGCGCGCCGCTGGAGTTCGCCGACATCGCCACCGCGCTGGGCTGGACCGATCTGCCAGCGCTGCCCGACGGGCTGGATCTGGCGCTCACCAGCGCCGGTTTCAGCTACGACTTCGCGGGTGGGCTGCTGCTCACCGCGACGTCGGTGCACTACGGCCAGCTCGTGTTCCGCACCTGGACGTCGCCGGCGGGCCGGCAGTACTTCCTGGACCTGGGGCTGTCCCTGGACCTCGGGCTGTCCGACATCCCGGTGGTCGGGCGGCAGATCCCGGCCGCGCTGAACGTCGGTGTCCGGGACGTCGAACTGTCCTACGCATCGGCCGCGCTGGCCGAGGCCGACGTGACGGCCCTGAACGACGCGCTGCGGGCGTTGCAGGGCACGGCACTCCAGGCGACGACGTACCCGGTGGGGATCGCGTTCGCGGCCGTGCTGTCGCTGGGCGGCGACGAGCAGCGGCTGTCCCTGACCCAGAACCCGTCCCCGGCACCCGCACCCGAGGCGCGAGCGCTCCAGCGAGCCGCGGCACCCGGCGCGCCCACAGCCGCGTCGGGTGCCAAGGTGAACGTGGGCCGCAGCTTCGGGCCGCTGCGCATCGACCGGATCGGCATGCAGTACACCGACGGCAGCCTGATGTTCGCCATCGACGCCGGCATCGCGCTCGGCCCGCTCGTCATGTCGGTCGACGGACTGGCCATCGGTTCACCGGTGACGGAGTTCCAGCCCCGGTTCACCATCAGCGGTCTGGGCCTGTCCTACGACAAGGCGCCGCTGGAGATCCTGGGCGCCATCCTGCACGTGCCGAATCCGCCGCCGGACGTCAAGTACCAGTTCGACGGGATGCTCGTGCTCAAGGCGGAGGCGTTCAGCCTGGCGGCCATCGGCTCGTACGCCGAACTGACCTCCGGCATGGCGTCCCTGTTCGTGTTCGCCCAACTGGAGGGACAGCTGGGCGGCCCGCCTGCCTTCTTCGTGACGGGCCTGATGGCCGGTTTCGGCTACAACCGGACCCTGGTCATCCCCGGTCAGAACGAGGTCACCGGTTTTCCGTTGCTGCGCCTGGCGTCGCCACCCGAACCGGGTCAGCCGCCGCAGGAGCCGACCACGATCCTCCAGGTGCTGGAGGGCACCGCGTCGCTGGACGCCAGCCCGCCG